>JAVZFM010000059.1:0-9053 GCA_038872815.1 Bathyarchaeia archaeon | reverse complement strand
GCTTTGCCTGGGAAAATACCTCTAACCACTAAGTATGCTGTTGCAGCTGATAATAATGCACCTGAAACTCCAGCTATAGTTGCTGCAAAAATACTGTTTCTAAGCATAACTATTCCACCTTGAGCTATAGCCGCTCCAGAAACTTGTCTAAGCTTAAAGTTTTCAAGAGTAAAAGTATAATCATAACCAGGTAATTTTGCAAAAGCATTTACAACTATATTAATGTAGACTAGCAAGATAAAAATGCAAACACCTAAACAAATAATGAATAGGGGCCATTTTACGTAGGGGGATGATCCTTTACTTAATTCTCTAAATTCTCCTTTTCCAGTTATCGTAGTATAAGAAACTTTCCCTAGCCATCTTCTACTTAAAATATTGGCTACAGCACATATAGCAAACAATATGATTGAAATAACTGAACCCATTCTTAAACTTGGATCTGAAAGTATACTAAAATAAGCTTCTGTTGCAAGTACTCTGAAACTTCCTTGAAGAATTAAAGGTGTTGCAAAATCAGTTAAGGAAAGGAAAAACACTATAGTGAAAGCTCCTAGTATTCCAGGTTTAAGCAAATTAAAGGTTATAGTTCTGAATGTAGTAAATGGTGAAGCCCCTAAAGATCTAGCTGATTGTTCGATTGTAACATCTAAAGATTGGAATACTCCTATCATAACTGTTAAAGCGTATGGTAGATACGTAAATAGAAGCGCTATTACCATTCCCCAAAAGCCATATACCGAAATGTCTAATCCAAGTAGTTGTTTAGTAATTAAACCGCTTCTACCGAAAAGTAATAGCATAGAAAAAGGTACTATAAATGGGGGAGCAACCAAAGGCATTAATGTAACTATTCTAAAGAAACCTCTTAATGGGACATCAGTTTTTACAATTGTATAAGAAATAAGCATTGCAAGAAAAACTGTAAGCGAAGCTGTAAATAAGCCAACTCCTACACTGTTTGGAATGAGTTTAACAAGCATTGGAAAAGAAAAGAATTTATACCAATTATATAATGTGAAGCCTCCACCTTTAGCTTCAAAGCTCTTAAGAAATACCATGAAAATAGGTCTTAAGACAAAGAAAATAAATATAGAAAGTATGAAGTATCCACCTACTGCATTTATTATTTTTCTTCTAGTTATTTTTAAAGTCAATAAGAAACCTCCTTTTTATACTCTAGTAGTTTAATCAAAATATTCCTAATCTATATAGGCTTTATATACAACATATATAAGTCAACTATAATATTTAAAGTTTACGCAAAAATTCTGCAACCTTAAGTATAGGTAAGATCACTTTACAACTAAGCAGTATCCTAATTTTTTTAATTATGTTATGAAACGCGTAAATCTAGCATTTTAAGTCTTTCTTCAGTTGGAACTCCTGTTTTTTTATCCCATCCGTACTCTTCATAAAATTCATCAAGCATTTTATTTAGTTCTTCTTGAGTTAAAATAGCGCCTTTATGAGGCCCTCTTGGAATAGGTTCTTTAAAGAATCTTTCAGGAATCGTATCGTGGACTCTTCTTACACCTTCTCTAATATTAAATAATCTTTCTAACGTGTATACTCTTTCGCCTATTTTCCATAAATCCTCTAAACTAACATTCATTCCAGTAACCAAGTTTATTTGAGTAACATGCTCCTGATTTATTAATATACCGTAAACTTTCTCAGCAAAGTGACAATAGCAGCAGCAATCAGCGAAAGCTGTCCATCGTGTTATTTTAGCAACCATTTTACCTTTCCCCTCTATAGCTTCTGCGTTTCCGTCATAACCTAAAAGGGGGTTTGGTGAATATTCAAAATCTCTTCCATCATGATGATGCGCTCCTCTATTGCCTATAGCATAGCTTAAAGCCATTCCTTTTGTGCCTCTAGTTGAGTGCCCTGGGTGTTCAAGCCCTTTAGTGTTTATCGCGTAATATTCTGCTCCCTTACCTATTTTTCCAGCAGCTCTTTTAGTTCCTTCAGCTAAAATCGAGCCAAAACCTTTTCTGTAAGCAATACGCTCTATCATAACAATCATTGCTTCAGGATTACCAAATCTTAAATCTAATCCATCCATATCTTCCTTTGTTAAGATGCCTTTTTCTCTGCACTCCATAGCGAAAGCTAAAGTTACACCCGTGGAAATTGTATCTAAACCTAACTCATCACACATTCTATCCATTTTTATGATGGAAGTTATATCATTATTGAGACACATCGAACCTAAAGCGTAAATTGTTTCATATTCAGGGCCTTCATTCATAGCTCCTGCATAAATTCCATTTTCAACTTTATATACTCCACAACAATGTGCTAAGCAGCCAAAGCATGAAACTCGTTTTACTTCATATTTATGTAAAGCATCATATCCAATCTTATCTACTTCATCAAACACTTCATCACTCCAATTTTTTGTTCCTAATAAACCAAGTTTATTAATTATTGTTGGAAGCATAGGTGTTCCAAGCGAGGAATAACCTTTATCCAATGTTGAACCTGGAAATTTTTTAAATCTTACTTCGCTAACATATTTTTCAAGCCCATTCAAATCTGCTACTTCAACATCTTTACTTCCTTTAACAGCTATGGCTTTTAAATTTTTTGAACCCATGACTGCACCTAAACCGCAACGTCCACCAGCTCTATAAGCAGATATTAAACAAGCATATCTAACTAAGTTTTCTCCAGCTGGCCCAATACTTATCGAATAAGCCCCTTTTTCACCTAAATCCTTTTTTATTATTTCTTCAGTTTCATAAGTTGTTTTTCCCCATAAATGAGAAGCATCATTAATCTTAACTTCATTATCTAAAATTGATATATACACGGGTTTTTCAGCTTTTCCCTCAACAACTATCGCATCATATCCAGTAAATTTTAATTCAGCTGAAAAGTGTCCACCGCAATTAGTATCCCCCCATAAACCTGTTAATGGGGATTTAGAAGCAACGTATGTTTTAGCGCAAAATGGAATACGAGTCCCATTTAATGGTCCACTACCAATGAAAATTTTATTTTCTGAACTTAAAGCATCTATACCAGGTTTAAGTTCATCATAAAGAATTCTTGCGGCAAAACCATTTCCACCAAGATACATACGAGCCATTTCATCTGTTACTTCCTGTATCCAAACCCTTTTTGAGTTTAAGTTCACCCTAAGAATTTTTCCCATATAACCTTTATACTTCATAAAATTTCACCTTACTAATTCTAAAGCTTTTTGAGGACAATTAGCTACGCATGCACCACAAAAGATACAAAATAAGGGGTATCGTAAATCTTTATGAGTAAAGATTGCATCTTGAGGACAAGCTTTAAGACATTCAAGGCACATGTTGCATTTTTTATCGTCAACCTTAAAAACACCATTTTCCATATATATAGCTTTAGGATTACAAACTTTTATGCATTCACCACATAAATCACAAATTTTTATTATGAATTTATCCATTGCTTCTCTATAGATCCTTAATCTAGCTTTACTAGGATTAATCACATTTTCATTTCTTATAGAACAAGCCATTTCACAAATTTTGCATCCAGTACATCGTTCAGGATAAAACTTAATTTTCATAATTCTCCCAATTAAATAAAGGTATAAATTTTTAAAGTGAAAACCAGTTTAATCTCTAATTTAGTTTCATATTGGTTTTTATTTTTATTATTTTACGCTTTACTTTTATTCTTCAATCTTTGATTCTTTAATTGGTGTTTTAAAAAGTTCTGGAATAGGTTCTATTCCTAACTCCTTTATAGCACCAAGTATTTCCCATGGGTAAGTAATTACTATAGCTCCAGCTTTTTGTAAAGCTTTAACTTTAGCTTCTACACCTCCACCTCTCTCAATAATAGCACCTGCATGACCTAATCTTTTTCCTGGTGGAGCTGTACGCGCATAAATATAGGCGATAACTGGTTTTTTCACTTCTCCTCGCTCAATTAAATCAGCAGCTCTAATTTCAGCATCTCCACCAATTTCTCCTATCATTACTATTGCTTCGGTTTGAGGATCCTTTTCATACATTAATAAGGCTTCTGGAAAGTCTGTTCCTCTAATAGGGTCTCCGCCTATTTGCATCATAGTGCTTACACCCCATCCTCCAAGCGATATAAGTCTAGATATATACCATTGAACACTTCCTGTTGTTGAAACAACTCCTATTTTCCCTGGTCCGTGAAAAGCTGATTGACAGCATGCTCCCAACTCACATATAGGTGGTGAAATGACTCCTGAAGTGTTGGGACCTACTACGGTTACACCTTTTTCTTCAGCTGCAGCTATGATCTCCATAGTATCTTGAAATGGTATACCTTCAGCAATTATTAAAAGATTTTTTATTCCTGATTCTATAGCTTCGAAAGAGGCGTCTTTTGCAAGTCTAGCAGGAACAAACTGGACAACCGTGTTTATTTCTGGATGAGCTTTTATAGCTTCTTCAACACTATCATATACTGGGATACCATGAACTTCTTGTCCTCCTTTACCTGGTGTCACTCCAGCTACAATTTTTGTTCCATATTCAAGCATTCTTTTCGTTCTAAAAGCTCCTTCTTTCCCTGTAATTCCTTGAACTAACACTACAGTCTTCTCTGTTGCAAAAACAGCCATTAATATTTCACCTCTCTTTTATTCATACTTCGCTAATTCATTATATTCAGGTTCAGGCCTTAATGGAAGGGTTTTTCTCATAATTTCCCTAGTTATTTTCTCCCATTCTGGATGTTCAGGCAACCATTCGGGTGGATTTCGTTTATATTTAATTCCACACCATTCTAAAACTCTTTTAACAGGTATTTCAATAGTGTCAACTCCACCTTTATGAGCTAATGGACTTTCTTTTCCAGTTACAGTATGAGAACACCATTCTACAATTAAGCCCATTTTTCTAAATTCTTCAGATTCTTTCTTCATTATTTCAATCGCTCCTTTTTCACCTGTTCCTGAAACTTGAATAAAGATTGGTACTTTAGGTTTTACTTCTTTTATTGCTTCGCATACACCTTTAGCTATTATATTGGCTCTTGTAAGCCCTGCATAAACATGAAAAAGCACTGCTTTAAGGTTTGGTAATGTTAATACAGTTTTTAAAGCATCTCCAGCTAACTCATAGAATCTTCCACCAACATCCATAAAGCATGCGAGTTTACCTCCAGCTTCATTTACATAATCCATAACGCTCATTCCTAATCCAGCTCCATTAGATATGCAAGCTATCTCACCATTTGGATCAAGCTCTACGTAAACGTAACCTTTCTCCTTTGCATGTTTTTCCCTTTCATTTAAATGTTTTTCAGCTTCAGGTGTTATTTCTTTATGCCTAAACATAGCATCATCATCTATAGATAAACGAGCATCAGCTGCAATAAGTTTTCCATCATTAGTTAAGCAGAGAGGATTTATTTCAGTAAAAGTTGCATCGTATTTTCGATAAATTTTCCAGTAAAGATTATAAAGCATATTACTAACATTATTAATTAACTCAAGTGGGATACCAACTTTCTTTGCAGCATTTCTTACCTGGAACACCTGTAATCCTTTGAATATATTAACATTTATTTTTGCAAGTTTCTCTGGAAATTTTTGAGTTATTTCTTCAATTTCCATTCCGCCTTCTGAACTCATAAGAATAGCGGGAGATTTTGCTGCTCTATCATTAACAACTCCAATGTAAAATTCCCTTTTTATATTTAGTTTTTCCTCAACCAAAACTTTATTAACTTTATGTCCTAAAAATTCTTTTCCAAGAAGCTCTTTAGCTATTTTTTCAGCTTCTTCAGCATTATTAGCTAATTTAACTCCTCCAGCGCGCCCTCGCCTTCCAGTTGGAATTTGAATTTTAACAACAACAGGTTTTCCTATTCGTTCAGCAATATTCTTAGCCTGTTCAGACGTTTCTGCAACTTCACCTTCAGGAATTGGTAAACCTTCTTTCCTAAAAATTTGTTTTGCCTCATATTCAAGTAGATAAGGCAATTTTCCTCGTTCCCCCTCTTTTATTATGCACCTCTTATGTTAAATTAAGCAATCATTATAATATAAAAAAGTTTTTAACGTTAAACTCTCCATATTGCTATTAAGTTTTAGGTTTTATAATTAAAATACTAATAAATTTATGATTATTTTAGAGGGAAACTCAATTGTTAAAAAAAATTGAGGAACTTAAAAAAGCAGTAGAACAAGCTAAACTTGGAGGAGGAATTGAAGCTATAGAAGCACAACATAAAAAGGGAAAGTTAACTGCACGTGAAAGATTAGAGAAACTTTTAGATCATGATACATTTATTGAGTTAAACCAATTTGTTACACACCATTGTGTAGAGTTCGATATGGATAAAAAAAAGGTTTTCGGAGACGGTGTAATTACAGGATTTGGAACAATTGATGGCAGACCTGTAGCTGTTTTCGCCCAAGATTTTACTTTTATGGGCGGTTCATTAGGAGAAATGCATGCAAAAAAAATATGTGAAGTTATGGATTTAGCTTTAAAAATTGGCGTTCCTATAATAGGATTAAACGATTCTGGAGGAGCAAGAATTCAAGAAGGGGTCTCATCTCTTGCAGGTTATGGGGAAATTTTCTATAGGAATGTTCTAGCTTCAGGTGTTGTGCCACAGATATCAGTTATTATGGGACCATGCGCAGGAGGCGCTGTTTATTCACCTGCTTTAACAGATTTCATTTTTATGGTGAAGAAAACAAGTTATATGTTTATAACTGGTCCCAAAGTGGTTAAAGCTGTGACTGGAGAAGATGTAACCCCAGAACAACTTGGTGGAGGAGAAGTTCATTCTAAATCTAGTGGAGTAGCCCACTTTCTAGCAGAAAATGAGGAAGAATGCTTATTAATGGTTAGACAACTTTTAAGTTATCTTCCATTAAACAATTTAGAGGACCCCCCTATACTACCTTCAATCGAACCTGATGAACCTGAAAGAATCATGGATTTAGTTCCAGAAGACCCAAGAAAGCCCTATAATATGATTGATATAATTAATAAAATATTTGACAAGAATTCATTTTTTGAAGTACATAAGCATTATGCGCCTAATGCTATTGTTGGATTTGCTAGGTTAAATGGATTTAGCGTTGGAGTTATTGCTAATCAACCAGCTGTACTTACGGGAGTTTTAGATGTAGATTCATCAGATAAAATTGCAAGATTTGTAAGATTTTGTGATGCTTTTAATATTCCGCTTATAACTTTAGTGGATGTGCCGGGTTATCTCCCTGGTGTAAATCAAGAGTATGAAGGAATAATTAGGCATGGAGCAAAGGTTATTTATGCTTATTCAGAAGCTACAGTACCTAAGCTTACTGTTATAATTCGCAAAGCTTATGGAGGAGGTTATATAGCTATGTGCAGTAAACATTTGGGAGCTGACGCTGTTTTAGCTTGGCCTACAGCTGAAATTGCAGTTATGGGACCTGAAGGAGCCGCTGAAATAATTTTTAGCAAAGAAATTGCGAAAGCTGAAAAACCTGAAGAGGCTCTCTTAAATTTTGCTCAAAAATATAGAGAGAAAATAACGAATCCATATGTAGCTGCCTCTAAAGGCTACGTTACATCAATTATTGATCCCCGAGATACAAGAAAAATACTTATAAACTATTTAATTGCATTACAAAGAAAAAGAGGTAAACCTGGCTTTTCTAGGAAACATGGAAATATTCCTTTATAAACCAAGTAAAAGAGGTGCATAAGTTAATACTACTGCTCCGGCAATTACTGAACCTATTTGTCCACCAGCATTTGTAGCTACAGCATGAAGCAAAAGCCAGTTATCTGGATCTTCTCTCCGCCCTATTAAATGTGCAGTTCTTCCAGCCATTGGAAATGCTGAAACACCACAAGCGCCTATTAATGGGTTAACTTTTCCTCTTGTAATAAGATAAACTAATTTACCAAATAGTATTCCAGAAGCTAAAGCTGAAGAAAATGCTATTAAACCTAACCCAAATATAAGTAAAGTTTTAATTGTTAAAAATTGTTCAGCCATCATTGTTCCACCAATTGCGATTCCTAAGAGTAAGGTTGTAATGTTTGCAAGTTCATTTTCAGCAGTTTTAGTTAATCTTTCTACAACACCGCTTTCCTTCATAAAATTTCCAAACATTAATGCACCCATTAAAGGAAGACCTTTTGGAGCTATTAACCCTGTTATTAAAGTTACTATTATAGGGAAAATTAAGCGAATTGTTTTAGAGTAGGATTCACGTTTATAAGGCATCCTAACCAATCTTTCTTTTTTAGTTGTAAGAGCTTTTGAAATTGGAACTTGAAGAAGAGGCACCATAGCCATATATGAGTAAGCGCATACGGTTACTGGTCCTAAAATTTCAGGAGTAAATTTAGATGTTACATATATGGCCGTTGGACCATCCATTGCTCCAATAATTCCAACAGCTACAGACTCAAGCGGAGTAAACCCAGATAATAAAGCAGCTATTAAGGCAGTAAAAATCCCAATTTGTCCTGCTGCAGCGAATATAAGAAGCCAAGGTCTCTCTAAAAGAACACCAAAATCACACATGGCACCTATACCAATAAAAATCAATATTGGGAAAACTTCAGTAATTATCCCGAAGTCATAAAGAAACTTAAAGAAGCCTCCGGGTTCCATTAATCCTCCATATGGAATATTCACTAAAATTGCGCTAAAACCTATAGGAAGCAAAAGGAGAGGTTCATAATGTTTTTTAATAGCTAAATAAATAAAGAAACACCCAACTGCGATCATTATAACGTTTCCGTAGGGAAAGGGGAACAAAAGTAACTTCACCTTTTTCATTCTATAACAGCTAGAACATCACCTTGACGAACAGAAGCCCCTTTAGAAACATTTAACTCTTTAATTACACCTGATTTAGGCGCGCATATTTCATTCTCCATTTTCATAGCCTCTAACACTAATAGAACTTCACCTATAGAAACTTTATCGCCTAGTTTTTTCTCTACTCGAGTTATTGTACCGTCCATAGGAGCTTTTATAACCGCTTCTCCAGCAATTTCTTTAATAACTTCTTTCTTTTGAATTTGAATAGGTCTCTCCTCCTTTTT
>JAVZFM010000058.1:0-9268 GCA_038872815.1 Bathyarchaeia archaeon | reverse complement strand
AACTCTTGGTCCTACTTCTAGTATATTAAAGCTACCTTTAGGATAGCCTCCACCAAGTATTAAGTCAAGATCTTTACATCCACTTGAAAAGAATCCTTCAGAATCTGGTATTGGTCTCCATTTTTTAGGCTTTTTAGGCTTAATCCATTTAAAAGGCTTGAAAACACTAAAGCCATCATGTAATGAAAATATAGCTTTCTTATTAACTACTTCTGTACCTCTTAACTTGATTATTTTTAATTCTCTAAAGAATTTATTATCAAATTCAAAATTATGAAGGAAAAATATACCATCAACAACGAATTCCTCTAAGCCTATGCTTGTACTTCCAGTCGGTACTTCTACAACCAATATGGTTGTGCATCCAAGTTCACGAATTATCTTTGAAATAATAGTTTCTATAAAAATTCTAGCCTCTATGCTAGATTCAAATGTTTGAGCTAAAACTGAAAACGAGTCTATAACCAGCCTTTTTGCATTAAGAGAGTATACTTCATTTAAAATTGCTTCTGAAATCGTTGGTAATGCTTCTTTTTTCATAGGAGAAAGTCCTAAAAACTTAAAATTTCCATTATTTTCAAGAGATTTAAAATCAAGCTTAAAATTAAGCATATTTTTAATAAAAGTTTCATAGGATTCAATAAACGATACATACAAGCCTTTTTCATTTAGTTTACTTGCTCCCTCATAAATAAATTGGGCTGAAAATGTTGTTTTTCCAGCTCCAGGTCCTCCTGCAACTAGGAGTAAACTTCCTTTAGTAAACCCTTTTATTAATTCATCAAGCCCTTTTATACCAGTTTTGCTTTTATAGTCTTCCAAATTTAACACAGCTCTCCATTTTTAGAACCATTCTTTGGAATTTATAAGCATTTCTATATTATTCTTTATTAGCAAGTTTTTCTATGGCTTGAATGATTCCTTGGATTATGGCTTCAGGCTTTGGAGGACATCCAGGTACATAAACATCTACTGGAATTATTTTTTCTACAGGACCAGCTAAAGCATAATTCTTAATACCGCTATCATAATTGTAAGGACCACAATCTATTGCACAACTTCCAATAGCTACAACTACTTTTGGATTTGGAGTTTGTTCATACATTATTTTTAAGAAACTTTCTGTTTGCTTTGGAACTGGGCCTGTAACTAATAATATATCAGCATGGCGAGGATTGTTTTTAAGCTTAACTCCAAAACGTTCTAAATCAAAACGAGGAGAAAATGCTGCAGCTATTTCTATATCGCAATTGTTACAACCTCCAGCATGAACATGAAAAACCCATGGAGAGTACATCCGAGATTTTTTCTTCAAGCCTAATAGCATATTCATTCACTTCAATAAAACTTTCTTGGATGAATATTAAGCTTAAAGCTTAAGGCTTTTTTACAATCTGGGCAAAGGCATAAATATTTTTCCATATCTAGCTTGGCTATTTTTTTGTTTTCAGGCATAAGATTTTCAAGAACTCTATTTTTAACGACATCGATTTGTTTTTTGCTATAAATTGCTTTTCCGCAAGATTTACATCTACTGGCCTCGATGGAATTCTTCACGTATAACTTTTCCTTTTCTATACTGGATAGCTCATATTTTGGTGTTAGTTTAAGAGCTTGTTCAGGGCATATATCTTGGCATAAGCCGCAAAACATGCATCTTCCCAAGTATATGCTTACTTTTATAGAGTCATCCTCATTGATTAATTTTATAGATTTGTTTGGGCATATAGCTACGCAAGCACCACATCCAGTACATTTTTCGCTATTGAATTCATGCATTCCTTTACCATGAGGAACGATTTGACTATACTTATTGCCAGGCCAAGTTCCAGCTGGATAATCTATAGTTATAGGCTTTTGAAAGTTTTTTAAAACATTTTTGATTAAAGCTATTATTTCGTTGCTAAACATTTAAATAACCTCAAAAAAGAATAAGCTTTATAAAATAACTCCATAAAATTGCAATAATTGCTATTGGAAATTGATACTTAAGGTACCATTTAAAAGCTTGATCAAGTCTATACCTAGGGTTAATAGCATTAATTAAAGCCAATATAAAAACCAATAATAGACTTTTAAATATAAACAATATTTGAGGATAATAGTTTATTCCATTTATTAAAAATAAATCTACGAATAACGTTGTATAGATGAATATCAATAAAATTTTTCCCAATTCTAGAATTCCAAGAAGTCTTCCGCTATACTCTGTTTCTGGTCCAGCTACAACTTCAACTGAAGCATCAGCTATATCAAAAGGCTTTATTCTAAGCTTTCCAACGATAACAAATAAAAAAGCTACTGCAGCAAATGGGTTTAATATTATAAATGGTATATGATTTTTTTGAAACTCAATTATATCGATTATAGAAAATGAATTTGCAACTATTGCTACTGAAAAAATAGCAAGTACTTGAACAAATTCATAAATTAACATAAGCTCAACTTCTCTATGGGATCCAATAGCCCCCCATGGAGAAGAACTTGAATATCCTCCAATTGCTATAGACAATGATGGAATTAAAAGCAAATAAATGATTACTATTAAACTAAAACTATAAGATGCAAAAAAAGATAGGCCTGATGTAGGTATGAATAGAATAGACAAGATTATGCTTCCTAAAGTTATATAAGGAGCTGATTTAAAAAGCTTTCTATTTGCTGTTTTTGGAATTAAAGCTTCTTTATAATAAAGTTTTAAAAAATCATAAAAAGGTTGAAGAATTCTGCTAAATCCTAAAGTTTTTCTTACTTCTTTTGGAACTATTAATAATGGTCCTTTTCTTGCTTGTAAGCGAGCATAAACTTTACGGAAAAAGAAGCTATAAAATATGCTTAGAATGAATGAAATCAATAAAACCAAGATTAAATTCAAGATCATTTTTTCTTCCTTCTAGCCAATTCTTTAAGCGAAAAATACTTTGCTATATCTTTTTTTAAATCTATTACTTTTACCATACGATCTGTACAAGACATACATGGATCTATACTTCCAATTATAACTGGTGCATCTGCTAAGCTATAGCCTTTAAGCATAAAAGGCAAAGCTGAATTGTTTCTATAGCTTGGGGTTCTAATTCTAACTGAGTAAGGCTTATTGGTTCCATTAGAAACTATGTAGTAAAAAAGCTCTCCACGTGGGGCTTCATTTTTACCGATAGACTCGCCTTCAGAAGCTTTCTTAGGCTTCTCTAAGATTGGGTCTTTAACTCTTCTTAAAGCATCTATACATTGAAAAGAAATATCTAAAGATACTAAAAGCTCTTTTAACCTAACCATTGCTCTAGACCAACAATCTCCCTCGTTTTCTAAAATAACATCCCAAGTTGTATATTCTGGACTATAGGCTGCAAAAGGATCAGACCATCTTGAATCTAATTTATATCCACTTCCTCTAGCAGTAGGTCCAACTACACCTATTTCTTTAGCGGTTGAAAGTTTAAGAATTCCAATATCTTCCATTCTTTCTCGAACAATTTTATGGCCTTGAATCGTTTCTAAAAAGAATTCTACTTCTTTTTTAACATCCTTAAGGCTTTTTTCTATTTTTCTTAAAACTTCTAGGCTTGGATTTATTCTAACGCCTCCTACTAGGTTACATGCAGTATTTCTTCTATGACCGCTTAACCTTTCAAAAACATCCATGATGCTTTCTCTAGTTTTTAAAGCTAGCATAAAAAGAGTTTCAAAACCTATGAGATCTCCTAAAACAGCTAGCCACAAAAGATGGCTATGGACTCTTTCTAATTCATTCATGAACGTTCTAATATACTTGGCCCTATCAGGGATTTCTATACCCAAAAGATACTCTAAAGTATTGCAATAAGCAGTTGTATGCGCAATAGAGCAAATTCCACAAATTCTTTCAGAAATGAATAAACCTCTACTAAAACTTTTATCTTCTAATAGCTTCATTATTCCTCTATGGTTCCAACCAACTTTGATTTCTACATCTAATATTTCTTCTCCATCCACTTTAAATTTGAAATAACAACTTTCAAGAAGAAGGGGATGATAAGGACCTATTAGAATAGTTGAACTGCTTACTACTTCATTTTTACTTTGAAGACTGACCCAATCCTCTTGGCTTTCAACAGGTTTGGGCCATTCATAAGGCAACCAAAGATGCTTTTTAATAGGATTTCCCAAAAACTTTACTCTTGTTAAATCCATCATTTCTCTTTCTGGCCATAAAGCCTCCATTGTTTCAGGAATTAATGATGGTAACTCTGGGTTATCTCTAGGAACATTAACTTTAATGTTAAAATGCAATTCTTTCTCTAAATGATCTAAAGCGTAATGATAAACTACATCAAATCCATTTAAGCCTAAATCTATTACTGAAATGTATGCTAGCCTAGCTTGAATAGATTTAAAGTAATTAGCAACTTCTTTTAATAGGCTTTTAGGTATCCTTATGAATACTCTATTTTTGTTTCCTTGATATTTCTCTAAAGAATTAAATCCTAAAATTTTTTTAATACTGGCTTCAATTTTTTCATTTAAATTCATAAAGCTTAAACCTCTAAGCTTTTTTGAGCCCCCTTCTTTTTAAAAATAAAGTTGGTGAGTATACTTCATTTGGATTAACGTAAGGAGGTTTTGTAGCCCCTCCAATAAAAACAGTTTCAGGATCTATTTTTCTAGGATATAAATTTGGAACAATAATGGAAAACACAATATATACCACAGAAATTATCAACAATTCTCTTATCAAATCTAAAAGCTCTATAATTCCTTTAATAGCTTCAATTGAAAGCATAGTACAAATTGTTAAAATTAATAATGCAAGAAGCAATGAAGGCTTTTTATTAAAAAGCTTTTTCAATTAACTTACGTGCCCCCTCACGATCAATTAAAGTAATTGCTCCAGATGGACATAGTCTTACACAAGCAGGATTTCCATCGCATAAATCGCACTTAACTGCGCTTCCTTTTTCAAAATCCATTTTTGGATTTGAAATTGGACATGCTATTTCGCAATTCCTGCATAGTATACAATCAATCCAATTTATTCTAACTATACCAGTGACATCATCCTTAATTATGGCTTTAGTAGGACAAGAGGCTTTACAAATAGGATCGTTACAATGAGCACAAAAAGCTCCAATGAATTTATTTTCATTGTTTAGCTCCTCAACTATGGTTATAAAAGATTTTTTAAAATCGAAAACGCCATAATGCTTAAATGAACATGCAAGCATACAATACATACATCCTGTACATTTATCTTGATCATAGAAAAGAACATATTGCTTTTCATGATTATGCGATTTGATCACCTTTCTTAATTTTTTCTAATAAATTCATTGGCTTAATCCTATGATAAAGAATTCCTATCTCTTTAGGATTAAAACCAAAAGCTAAAGCCATTAATTCTAATAGGTTTAAGCATGGAAGGCTTTGCGTTATAGATTCTTCTTTAAGCTCTAATTGAACCATTTCAAGTTGATTTAGGCATGAAGGGCATAGCGTTATAGCACAATCAGCACCTGCTTTTAACATATCGTTTACTTTTCGCTTACTACGTTGAGTATACGCAAATTCTTTATTGCCATGCATAGCTGGCAATCCACAACATAGCTTTTCGCTATCATACTTGACTATATTACAGCCTAATGCTTGCACTAACCTATAAAACTTTAAAGTTAAATTGCGCTCCTCATACTTATAAAGCCTACATCCATATTGAATGGCTACATTGATGTTCTTTAATGGAAAAACAACTTTGCTTTTTATTTTTTCTAATCCAATATCATCGTGTAAAACTTCAAGGATATTTTTTGATTCTATTATTCCTTTAAACTCCACGTTTAGATTTCTAAGAATCGAATTAACTTTTTCCCTCATTTTTGCATCTTTTTTAAGAATATCGTTTGCTTTAGTTAAAGTTTCAAAACAACCATTACAAATAGTTACTAAATCATGTTTTAAAGCTTCAGCTAAAGCTAAGTTCCTTCCAGCTATATAGTACCAAAGCTTTTCTTCTATGCTCTCTATAACTTCAGGAGCTGGACAACAAGTTACGCCTTCTATATCATGAACTTTAAATTTTAATTTAGAAGAAACTTTTCTTGTAGAAGATTCAACATAAGGCTGAAAAGATGGAATAACGCATCCTAAAAAAAGTGAATACTCTTTAAAGGGACTCAAAACAATCGCCATAAAAGAATTTATAAGGATTTAAACTCTTTCTTTTTAATATCTAAGCCAATTAGCCTATCAAATCTTAGCTTTTCTATAATGTAGCTCAAATCTTCAATAGCCTTTTCATTCGTATAGGCTGTTAGAGGCTTTTCCATTAAACCAATTTGTTTTCTTCTTTTTGTCCATAAATCGACCAGCTCATAGACATGTCCATATTTAAGCAAGTTTAAAACTAGGTTACGCAAAGATTCTGGAACATAACTTTTAAAAGTTTTTTCAAGAGGGTAAAGTGGTAGTTTGCTTTCTTCTTCCATTGAACTCATAGATATAAAGAATTATAGAAGCGTTTTATAAACGTTTTTACAAGAGCAATAAGCTTTATTAAGCTATAAAAACTAAAAACAAAAAGGTGGTTTGCTTGGTAAAATTAGAAATTAATGGTTATTCATTTGATTTTCCTGATGAGCTTTACTATACAAAAGAGCATACATGGGCTAGAGTTGAAAAAGAAGACTTAGTAACTGTTGGATTAAACGATTTTGCTGTAAAGCTTGTTGGGGATATTGGCTATATAGATTTACCTTTTGAGGAAGAAGAAATTGAATTTATGGAAACCTTTGGAACGATTGAAACTGGTAAGGCTATTTGGAAAATCTATTCACCAATTTCTGGAACAGTTGTAGAATCGAATAAGCTTGTGCTAGAAAACCCAAAAATAATAAATGAATCCCCTTATGAAAAAGGATGGTTGATAAAGGTTAAACCAAGGAATTTAGATGAAGATTTAAAAAAGCTTATCCATGGTCTAGAAAAAATAAAAGAGTGGATCGAGAAGGAATTTGAAAAACATGTAAAAAAGAGAACTTTATAATAATTCATACAATTTCTTTGCTAGGCTAGTTTGATGTAATCATTTCGTAGTTGGCAATCCTTCCGCCTTCCATGCGATAATTCCTCCAGATATTTCATAGACCTCTTTAAAACCAAATTCATTCATTAATCCTAGAACACTTTTGCTACGAGCTCCAGATCGACAATAAATAAGATACGTTTTATTTTTATCTAATTCATTAAGTTCATTCATAAAAGTTTCAGAGTAATAGTTCAAGTTAATTGCGCCCTCGATATGCTCATTCTCAAATTCCTCCAACGTTCTTAGGTCAATAATTATAAAATTTGAGTTATCCTCATTCTTAAGTATTAATTCGTATGCTTCCTTTGGTGTGATACTCGCTATTATTCGTGTTAGCGTTTCTTGCGTTTTAATTTCTGGAATTTCTAATGTAGTAATAGATATTTCTTTATATGAGTAATATGCTCCTACTGCTAAAGTTATTAATATTAAGGCTATTGCCAAACATTTTATGCTTATGCTATTTTTGCTAATCTTTTGAATTTTTAACATAATTTGAATCCATCTTGAAGTTGTTAAAGGCTTTTTTATAGTAAAGAAAGATCTCTGTTAATTACTAGAATAAAACGTTTCATAAAGCTTCCCACATAGATAGCATCATAGAGGCTGTATCTTTAAGTGCTTCTGCTAATGTAGGATGCATATGAACAGTGTTTGCAAGATCATCTAAAGTAGCTTCAAGCTTTAAAGCTAAAGAACACTCGTTTATTAGCTCAGTAACCATTGGACCAATCATATGAATTCCAAGCATTTCTTTAAACTTTTCATCAACAACTATTTTAATAAAACCTTCGCCTTCTTCTAAAATGTTTGCTCTAGAATTCCATAAAAACATAGATCCGCCTGTTTTTACTTTATAACCTTTTTCTTTTGCTTCATCCTCGCTTAATCCTATAAAAGCAACTTCTGGACTTGTGAACAAGCATCTTGGAATAGCTTTATAATCTATAATAGTTTCATTTCCCATAGCATTTTCAGCAGCAACTTCTCCTTGGTATGAAGCTAAATGAGCCCATTTTCCTCCTACAACATCTCCAACAGCATAAATTCCATAAACATTTGTTTCCATTTTTTCATTAACTTCTATTCCTTCATTGTTTACTTTTATGCCTAGATTATCAAGGTTTAACTCTTTTATACATGGGACTCTTTCAGTTAAAACTATTTTACTTGCTTCTATTTCTTTTTCTCCGCTTTTAGTAACGATTATTGCTTTATCTTCTTTAACTTCTTTAATTCTTGAGTTTGTGAAGACTTTAATTCCTTTGCTTGCCATAAGCCTTTGTAACTTAATCGCTATTTCTTTATCTTCTTTTGGCAGTATTGAAGAACCTTTTTCTATTAAAGTTGTTTGGACTCCTAGCGAATTGAAAAGATAAGCGGTTTCTACGCCTATTACATCTCCATTGTTAATTAAAACGCTTTTAGGAATGTTTTGAAGAGCAAAAAAATCTTCAGGAGCCATAATGCTTTTTTCAGGAATGCTTAATTCGTGAGTATTCAATAACAGAGGTTCAGAACCTGTTGCAATTATAACTTTTTTACAATTTATAACACTCCTATTTCCTTTTTCATCAATAACTTCTATTTCATTTGGTTTTCTTAAAGAAGCCTTGCCTTTTATAAAATCTATAGTTTTAATTTTTTTAATTGTTTCCTCAATTTTAGAAGATAGCTTTTGTACTGTTTGCTCTTTTTTCTGGGCTAACTTTTTAATGTCAAAAGATTTATATTCTAATGAAAATCCAAAGGCTTGGGATTTTTTAAAATCCTCTAATAGTTTCGTTACATAAAGAGCTATTTTCATTGGAATGCATCCTTTATTCAAGCAAGTGCCTCCTAAAGAACTCTTTTCTACTAAGGCAACTTTTCCTCCAAGCCTAGCAGCTTTAATCGATGCTGCAAATCCAGCTGGTCCTGCGCCTATAACTGCTACATCGAGCTCTTTATTTAAAGCCATAAAAATCTCCTTAAAACTTAAATTATTGATTTTATTACATCATAAATCCTTTTTTTATCAGGTATTATAAAATCCTCTAAAACTGGGGAATATGGTACAGGCGTATCAAAAGCTGCAACTCTTTTTATTGGGGCATCCAAATAATCAAAAGCTTCCTCAACTATAAGCGATAAAATTTCAGCGCCCACTCCACCAGTTTTACAACCTTCTTCAACTATTATTGCTTTTCCAGTTTTCTTAACAGACTC
>JAVZFM010000057.1:0-9313 GCA_038872815.1 Bathyarchaeia archaeon | reverse complement strand
CAAGCTCAACCGTATGTCCTTTACATGGACCATTTGGAGCAGGCTCTTTTAAAAAACGCTCGGGTAGATTGTCCTCAACTCCAGTTAAACCCTCTCTAGCATTAAAACATCTATTTAAGTTCACTATTCTTTCGCCTATTGTTCTTAACTCATTTTCTTTCCATTCCTTACCTGTAAGCAATGAAAGAGCCTTAGCAAAATCTTTAAAGTAAAAAACTGGAGGTGCTTGGACTCCAATTTTGCAAACAACTAATGAATCAGCTATTGCGCATATGTCTTCTCCATCCTTAACCATTATCCATTTATACTTTGGGCTTAACCTATCGCTTATTTCTGGAAGGTATTCCTCTCCAAATCTTTCAATTATTGCATCTTTAAACCCAATCTCATCTAAAACTGGATATGCATAAAGATGATCTGCGCCTCTATTAGAAACAGCATGAGCTAAACCCATAGACTTTTGGGCTCTCCCATCTTGACCTGGAATTTCTAATCCTTTTACATGCATTGCATACTTTAATGCATTTTTACCAAGTTTTTCAGCCATTCTTTTAACACCTTCAGCTAAAAAATTTCCGAATCCTTCTCGCTTAGCAATTTTATGAATTGCTTGAATAATTGCTTCATAATTTCCCCATTTTAATTCTATTCCATCCATGCTTTCTTTACTTATTAAACCCTTTTCATAACATTCCATTATAAATGAAATTGATACTCCCGTCGATATAGTATCAAGGCCATAGTTATTACAAAGATAGTTCATGTAGATTATTGATTCTAAATTATCATTCCAGCATCCTGATCCTAAAGAAGCTAAAGTTTCATACTCTGGAGATGCATTATCAAAGCCAGAGAATTGACCAAAATCGATTATAGCGTATTGCTTACAGCCTATTGGACAATTGAAACAGGCCTTATTTCTGGATTTATACTTGCTTGAAATAGTTTCAGCATTTATTTTATGAGCCATTTGAAAAACTCCTGTTTGAAAGTTTTTTGTTGGAAAACGCCCTATTAAGTTCATTATATCAACTAAAGCAGCTGTGCCATAGTTTCTTAAATTTCTAGTAGAAGCGTTAGCTTTAAGTCTTTCTTGAGCTTGGATTGCAAATTCATAGAACTCATCTGGATTTGCGATGTCAGGAGAAATTGAACCTTTAATCGCTATTGCTTTAAGCTTTTTTGATCCCATAATCGCTCCCATACCAGCTCTAGCTGAAATTCCATTAGGCCTTGATATTATGGCTGCGTATCTAACTAGATTTTCACCAGCTGGGCCTATACAAACCATAGGAATTCTTTTATATCCGACTTCTTCTTCGATTATTTTTTCGGATTCTTCAACTATTTTTCCCCATATATGCTTTGCATCTTTTATTTCAACTTCTTCATCTTGAATGTATAAATAAACAGGTTCTTTGGATTTTCCTTCAACAACTATAGCATCAAAACCTGCATATTTCATTTCATTTCCCCAATGTCCTCCTGAATGAGATTCCCCCCATATACCAGTTAACGGAGATTTTGAAGCTACTATATATCTTCCACTTTGAGGCCAAAAAGTCCCGTTTAAAGGGCCTATTGAAAAAATAAGCAAGTTTTCAGGGGAAAATGGATCTATTCTTGGCTTAACTATATCATAAATAATTTTTGAAGCAAAACCTCTTCCACCAAGAAAGCTTTTTATAAAACCATCATTTAATTTTTCATAAAAAATCTTTTTATTAGTTAGGTTTATTTTTAAAATTTTTCCAGCATAGCCTTTAAAACTAAGGTTCAAATTCTAATTCACCAAGAGTAAGAAGCATTTAAATTTAATTTAAGGATTAAATCACTGCTTCATCCAACTAGCTTTTGGTAAATATTCTTTTGCACGTTTCATAGCATCTATAGTAATTTCATTTGCTTTTTCAATTATTTCTTCTTCATTAATCGTGGTTATTCTTCCTTTTTCAAAAACTATTTTTCCATCTATAATTACTGTATCAACGTCAGATCCGCTAGCACAATATACTAAAGTTTGGATTATATCGTAAATTGGTTGTAAACTAGCTTTTTTAGCATTAATTATGGCTATATCAGCCTTTTTTCCAGGCTCAATAGAGCCAATCTCGCTTTCAAGCCCTAAAGCCTTTGCAGCATCTATTGTAGCCATTTTTAAAATTTTTTGAGCTGAAATTGCTTTTGGATTACCTGTAGCTAATTTATGCAAAAATGCTGTAACTCTCATTGCTTCGAACATATCTAGATTATCATTACTAGCACTACCATCAGTAGCCAATCCTACAATTATTCCTGAATTAAGCATTTCAATTATAGGAGCTATACCTGAGGCTAATTTCATATTGCTCTCTGGATTATGCGAAACTTTCACATTTTTATTCTTTAAGACTTCTATTTCTTTTTTGTTAAGATGTACACAATGTACAGCTAAAAATCTTGAATTTAAAAGCCCTAAATGTTCAAGAAATTCAACAGGTCTTTTTCCATAAATATTTTCTATAAGCTTTACCTCATATTCTGTTTCAGATATATGCACATTCAACCAAAGATTATGTTTTTCCGCAATGTTTTTGCATTCAAGTAAAAATTCTTTAGTGCAACAAAAAGGGGTTGAAGGAGCAATCATACATTTTATTCTTCCATTCGCAGTGTTATGCCATTTTAAAATTATTTCTTCGCTTAGCTTAACTTGTTTTTCAACAGGAAGCATAACATCTTCTGGAATCCATGTATCCACTAAAACTAAAGAATGAATTGCTCTTATTCCAGCTTCTTTTGCTGCTTTACAAATAAATGGATTTGGTCCATCCATTCCAACAATGCATGTAGTTCCAGATCTTATTGCTTCCAAAAAAGCCATAAGTGCTCCATAATATCCAATATCGTATTTTCCAGCTTGTAAGTCTTTATTTGCTATATGCGATAAAGGATAGAGTACATGCTTTATCCAATCTACTAGGGTTAAACTATCGCTTACACCTTTGAGTAAGTTTTGGTAGAAGTGAGTATGTGTATTAATAAGGCCTGGAATTATTATTTTATTCTCAGCATTTATTGTAACTTTAGCTTTATAATCTTTAGCAATTTCGCTTTTATTAACAGCAATTATTTTTCCTTCATCTACGGCTATAAACCCAGAATCTATGATTGTGTTTTTACCATCCATTGTGACTATTTTTCCATTTTTAATAATTAAATCAATCATAACTCTTACCTTTAAGACACTCATGTAACATAATGCTCTTCTGGAGACTCGCCTAAATACCTATCTCTTCTATCTACTAAAACCGTTACTATGTTTTTTCCATTACCAAGCTCTTTAGCAACTTTTAAAGCAGCAAATACATTAGCTCCTGAAGACATCCCACAAAAAAGTCCTTCTTCTTGGGCTAATCTATTTGCCATCATTCTTGCATCTTTATCGCTAACTTTAATAACTTCATCTAAAATTCCTTTTTCAAGCATAGTTTCAATTATTCCTTTTATTTTAGGGATTTTAAGTTCATCCATTATCTTATCTATTTCTCCACTTTTTACCCATTCAATTAAAGGAGTTGCTTCAGGTTCTACACCAACTATTTTTACATTTGGAATTTTTTCTCTTAAAGCTTCAGCAACTCCAAGGAGAGTTCCTCCAGTTCCTATAGAGGCTACCCAAGCATCAACTTTTCCTCCAGTTTGTTCAAGTATTTCCTTACCAGTAGTCTCTTTATGAGCTAATATGTTATAAAAATTTGAAACTTGACGAGCCCACCAAACCTTAGGATCACTTAATTCCATTTCATAACATATTTTTCTCCCAGTAAGCTCTATAACTCCTCCAGCCGCTCCTTCAGTAGCTTTTAATACAGCCTTTAACTTGGATGGAACTTTTATTACTTCTGCACCAAAACATTTCATTATTTTTATTCTTTCTTCAGTTCTATAGCCATCAATTCCCCATTCTTCAGGTATTAATATTTTTACCTTATAACCTTTAATACTTCCAACGAGCGAAAGGGCAATTCCAGTATTACCCGTACTTGACTCTACTATTATACCATTTGGTTTTAGCTTTCCCTCTTTTTCAGCATTTTCAATCATCCAAAGGGCAATCCTATCTTTAATACTTCCACTTGGATTCATGAATTCGCATTTAGCTAGTATATTTGCATTTACATTTTTTCCAATTTTTTTTAATTTAATCATTGGTGTATTACCTATTAGTTCAAGAACGCTTTCAACAACTTTCATGTAATCCCCTCAAATTTATTTTAAGACCAAAATTTATTAAAGTTTATATGCTTACTCCTTAAGCACTTGTTTTGCTACTCTTAAAAAGTTCCCTCCTATTATGTCCTTTATCTCGTTTTTTGAAAAACCCCTTTCTAAAAGTGCTTTAATTATTTTTGGAAATTTTGATATTGAATCTATATCTTTTGGGTACTCATAGATTTTTCCATCTATCTTTAGCATAACTCTTCTCATTTCAGGATTTTCAGCTTGTCCTTCAACAAGGTCTGTTCCTATGCCTACATGCTTAGATCCAACTAGATTAACTATGTACTCTATATGGTCGATTAAATTGTTTACGTTTAAATTTGGTCTCTCTCCTAAAAGTCTAGGAAGCAAGCTTACGCATATAACTCCTCCTTTTTCAGCTAAAGCTTTAATTTCTTCATCTGTTTTATTTTGATAGGTGTCTACAAGAGCTCTAGCGTTAGAATGCGAAAATATTACAGGATCCTTAGAAATTTCTATAATTTCTAATGTTGATCTTTTTCCTACATGCGCCAAATCTATTAGCATTCCAAGCTTATTCATCTCTTCTACAAACTTGACTCCAAAAAGACTTAATCCACAATCCGTTTTTTCTAAGCATCCATCGCATACTATGCTTCTAAAGTGGTAACTTGGTTGAATTATTCTAATACCTAGTTTTTTATAAAGTTTTAAAAAAGCTAAATTTCCTTCAAGAGGATTTACTCCTTGAAACCCTAAAAATATAGCAACTTTTCCTTCATTTTTTGCCTTTAAAACATCTTCAGCCTTTGTTGCTAAAAGAGCTTTATCGTTGTTTTCTTCAATTATTTCTTGAATTGTAAAAATTCTTTTAATTGTTTCAGAAAGGTTTTGACTTGCAGCTACTGTATAGTTTATTGCAGTAACGCCTGCACACTTCATTTTTTTAAAATAATTTTCGTTTAAAACTGAGACATTGAGACAATCAACTATTATGGCCTCTTTAAAGTCTAGATTCTCCATAAACAAACCCCTAATACTTAATAAGTGAACTTCATTATTATTAATAAAATTTTAGGATTCATTGTTTAAGTAAAATTAAACCTTGAATCCTAAATAAAATGGAGTTCAAGCACTAATTTTTTAAGGCTTTATAATGAAAAATAAGGTTATAGATTTTTGTGATGATCTTAACAGAGCCATGAGGAAGCGTAAACTTTTTATACAAAAAACCTTTCAATTTCTTCTTGAAGAGGGATAAACTTATGAAAAAGAAACTTGCTATATTGGCCATAGTATTGTTAATAATTATAGCTGGCGTAGGCATCTATTACGCAACTTTACCTCCACCAGCTCCTCCAGAAAAGCCTAAAGTAAAAATGGAATTTTGGACTGCATTCGGTGGGGAAATGCCTGCTAAATGGTTCTGGGATAATGTAAGCATAGCATTTGAAAAAGAAACTGGAATTCATGTAGAAACAATACATCTTACAGGTGGTGAGTATTGGACTAAACTAGCTTCTGCTTTTGCAGCTGGTACGCCTCCAGATTTGTTTATTACTTATGGTGGAGGAGAGCTTAAAAAATATGTTGAAGAAGGACTTGTAGTAGATATAAGCGATCTTTTTGAAGAAGATTGGGCTAAAGCAACTATTCCAAGAACAAGCGCAGAATTGTTTGCCATTAATAAAAAGATATATGCGTTACCGCTTGAATCTCATAGCGACTGGATATTTATTAATCAAAAATTGTTTGAAAAGATAGGGGTTAAAGTTCCATCCATAGAGGAAGGCTGGACATGGGAAGAATTCCTTAATGCATGTGAAAAATTTAAAGCAGCTGGAATAATACCTATCGCTATGACTGGTAAAGCAGCATGGAGTCTTCATTTTCCAATGTATTACTTGGTTGAAAGGTTAAATGGTCCTGAAGCTTTTCAAAAAGCTCTTGAAAGAAAGATAAGCTTTAAAGATATTTACCTTGAACCGTTCAAAGCAGCTCAAGAATTAGCTAAAAAAGGATATTTCCAAGAAGGATGGGAAGCTCATGATTACATGGATGGGTATAGACTTTTTGCGGAAGGGAAAGCTGCTATGTGGGTTCAAGGCACATGGGTTATAGCAATGTTAGGAGAGGCTGAAAAAGCTGGAATCGTGAAATTGGATGTTGCTCCATTTCCATATTTTAAAGAGAAAGCTGAACCTGAAGTAAGAAAAGCAATAATTGTAGGGCCAAATGCTATTGGAATAGCTTCAGCCTCAAAGAATATAGATTCAGCTAAAGAGTTTTTAAGGTTTATTTCAAGACCAGAATGGGTAGTAAAAGCTGTAGAAATGTGGGGTTCTCCATTGCTTAGAAATGTAGAGATACCTGCAGGTGTTTATCATCCAATCACTGAAAAATGTCTTAATGCTATGCTTAAAGCTCCAGTATTGCAAATGAGATATGGAACTTTTGCTTATCCTCGTGATTTTGCAGCATATATAGGCGATATAACAGTAGAAATATGGATGGGGACTAAAACTCCAGAGGAAGGAGCAGAAGCAATAGAAAGAAAGGCTGTAGAAACAATAGGTCCATTAAAGGTCTAGATGGATGAAAGCATTGTCTTTACGCATAAAGGAGATTTCAGAAAAAGCCCCTTTATATACTATGCTAATACCAAGCTTAATCCTCTACTTTATTTTTTTTCTTTATCCTGTAATCAATGCTTTTTGGCTTAGCTTTTTTAAATGGGCTGGTATATCGCCTTATAAAGAATTTATAGGAATTGATAATTACATCTTTTTAACCCGTTCTTCTGAATTTTATAGAGCATTTGTTAATACTTTAATAATTACATTTCTTTATTGCTTAATTCAATCTACACTAGGTTTTGTAATGGCATGGTTAATAAGAAAGTATGGAAAGGTTGGAAGTTTACTTTTATCGATCGCTTTATTGCCTATTATCCTTTCATACGTTTCAATTGGGGTAATGTGGAGTTGGATTTATGATCCCTCTATAGGTCTGCTCAATACAATTCTTAAATCGCTTAAACTAGAATTTTTAATTAGGAAATGGTTGGCCGATCCCTCAATAGCTTTATACTCTATATTATTAACTACTTTATGGGGAGGGGTTGGATTATACACAGTAATCTATTTTGCTGGTTTAAGAACAATTCCCAACTCAGTGTATGATGCTCTTGAAATAGATGGTTTATCAGGCTTTCAAAAAACTAGATATGTAGTTTTACCATTATTAAAAGATGCTATATTGCTTGTATTAGTGTTAGCATCTTCTCATGCTTTTAGAATTTTTGATGTAGTCTGGGTCTTAACTGGAGGAGGACCTGCTTTTTCAACAGAAACTCTTGCTCTTCATCTTTATAGACAAGCCTTCGAAAAATGGCAAGCTGGTTATGCATGTGCAGTTGGAGTTTTCTTATTTGTTATTTCAGTCATACTTGCTATAATTCAATTCAAGCTATTAAGTAAAAAAAAGTGAAAAGCTTGAAGAATCAAAAAAACAATTTATTAAAGTTAAAGGAAAAATTTATTTGGACAGTAGGTTTAATAGTGCTAATTGTTTGGGCATTAACAATATTATACCCACTTCTTTGGACTTTTTTTACATCACTTAAAAGTAACTTAGAACTATTCCAAAATACTTGGGGGCCTCCAGAGGTATTACGGTGGTCAAATTATGCTTTAGCATTAGAAGCTGGAAATATGGCAACATGTTTTAAGAATAGTTTAATAGTTACTGCTGGTAGTATTTTTATTCTTTTCATTATTTCTCCAATGGCAGCATATGCTCTTAGTAAAACAGGATTTTGGCTAGAGATATCGCTTTACATACTTTTAGCTGGTATGTTCATTGCTCCTCATATTGCATTAGTTCCAATGTATATTTTACTTAAACAATTTGGCATTATTAATACTTATCTCGGATTAATACTGCTTTACGTTGCAAGTGGATTACCTTATTGTGTTTTTATTTCAAGGCTAGGATTTTTATCAATTCCTAAATCTTTAGAAGAGTCTGCATCTATAGATGGTTTATCTCCGTTTAGGATATATTTGAAAATTTGCTTACCTTTAGCTTTACCAACTGTTTTAATTGCAATAATATTAGAAGCAATATTCATTTGGAATGATTTTCTTTATCCTTTAGTATTTATTAGATCCAATGAGATGGCTACTTTGCCATTAGGCCTTGTAATATTTAGAGGCATGTATTTAATCCAATATGGACCATTGGCTGCTGGAGTAGTAATCTCAATGGTTCCATTGTTAATACTTTATCTATTATTTTCTGAAAAAATAAAAAAAGGAATAGCAGCTGGACTAGGAATAAAGGGATAAAATTACCAAGGCTTTTTAAGCATCATTTTTATCATTTCTATGTGAACTTTTCCAGCTTTATACATTCTTCCAGTTCTAACATCGCTTATTGATGCTTCACCAACTACAAATCCTCTTCCTTCTTTTGCAAAAGTGTATAAGTCCTCATGTTTTTGTGGATGCCCCCTTATTTTATAATAGGATTTGCCAAATTGTTCTGGATAGTTCTCTATAACCATTCCTTTAACTATACTTTCTAAATCTTCCCCTTCTAAAGATTCTATCCAATAATTCACTATTCCTGTATACCTAATAGCATCATCAGGTGTTATACAAGGCTCTTGAAATACTTTAGGAGAAATTGGAGGAATTGTAGTTGAGCTTATTGCATGCTTTATTCTTTCATAAGGAATCCCATAAAATTCTGTTAATCTCCAAAAAGTGTCTTCAAGTGCGCTAACAGCTACAACTTGGAAAGAACCTGCAAGGCTCTCTGTAGGCGTAACCACTAGGTATAGATCCTTAGGGTCTACATTACATTTTTCAGCAAGAAAGTTTGCTATTTTTTCATTAGGAAGCTTACTAGACTGTACGACCAAAACGCTAACGTTTGATTTATCTTTATATTCTATTTTTTCAAATACTTTTTTAGGCTCTTGAGCTAATACTCTTCCTGGGCCTGAGATCCATGCTGAAAACTCTGCTTTAGTATCGAATGGTTGAGGGACAATTCCAAACCATACATAGGTGCATAAGCCTAT
>JAVZFM010000056.1:5505-9618 GCA_038872815.1 Bathyarchaeia archaeon | reverse complement strand
ATAAAATCTGGGCCGTCACATTCATCAATTTTAAGTCCATAATCTTCTATGCCTAAATCCTCTGGTTGTACTCTCCAACAAAACTTACATCTTAAGTTACAAATCAAAGTAGGAGTCATTTGTAAGCATTTTAGACTGTTTATACCATAGAATTTTTGTTTATAGCAAGATTTCCCATGAACTAGGCTTTCATGCAACCATTTACATTTCTTTACAGCTGAATGTTTTCCAACTAATTGATATTTTTGTTTTTTTAAAACATCGATTAGACTTAAACCTAATACTTGTTGCATTTTAAGCCCTTCTAGAAACAAAGCTAAGCTAGCCTTATAGACTCTTCTTTTGCACCATCCTTTGTTATTATAAGGAAATCTATACCATCTCCACTGGCTATATCCCTTGCTAAAGCCGATTTAACAGCTTTTAATATAATGTTTTTTCCTTCCTCAATTGTTAATCCATCTTTATACTCAGCTTCTAATACTCCAATTGCTATCTCAGCACCTGTACCTACAGAAGCATACTTGTCTTGGATAACTGAGCCTAAAGGATCTAGCACATAGAGGCTTGGTCCTTCTTCATCTATTCCAGCTATTATTGTTTGAGTTATATATGGAAACAATCTTTTTTCAAATAAAAGGTTCCCCATAAGCTTTGCTGCTGCTTTTACACTTGTTGGCATACCTCTTTCATAAAAATATAAGTTCATATAAGCTGCTAATTCCCTTACTAAAATTTGCATATCACTTATAAGACCTGCACAAGCAGCACCTAATCTATTGGTTATTTTAAAAACTTTTTTTGCGGCTCTACTCATTACAAAATATCCATAGGAAAATCTTCTTTCAGATGCCAATATTACTCCATCTTTACAAACTAACCCTATTGTAGTTGCACCTGGTAAATAAGCAATTTCATGGCTCAAACAACTTTCACCAAATGTACTTTAATAAAATCATCTTTTTTAAGTACATACTTCCTTATAAAGTTATGATTAAATATGAAAGAAAACCCTTTAAGAAATCTTTTAAACAAAATAATTTGGAGTAAAAGTAACGATGCTGAAAATTTTGAAATAACATTTATCCATAGAGGAGAAGTCAACAATAGAAAGTCTATTCTAGCAAAAAATATAATTAAAGTAGGTAAGTCTTGTTTTTATTATAAAGAAAATGGAGAGACTTTAATCCCATTTCATAGAATAGTTTTAATAAAAAATTTAAAATCTGGAAAAGTTTTATGGAAAAAATCTCTAAAAGTCCATGAAGATTAGGTGTTTAAAATGTATAAAAGAGGTTTATATGTAGGCAGGTTTCAGCCGTTCCATATTGGTCATTTAGAGGCTATAAAATACATTTTAAAAAAAGTTGAAGAATTAATAATAGCCATAGGTAGTGCTCAATATAGCCATACATTAGATAATCCATTCACTTGTGGTGAAAGAATAATTATGATAAAGGAAGCTTTAAATGAGGCAAAAATAGATTCGAGTAAATGTTATTTAATTCCAGTTCCAGATGTTAATGTACATAGCACATGGGTAAGCCATTTAATTTCTTTTGTACCTAGTTTTGATATAGTCTTTACTAACGAGCCTTTAACTTCAAGGCTTTTTAAAGAAGCTAATTTTAAAGTTGAGCCTATACCTTTTTTTAATAGAGAAATGTATTCAGCAACAGAGATAAGAAAAAGAATTTTAAATGGTGAAAACTGGGAAGCTTTATTGCCAAAAAGTGTTGTAAGGTTCTTAAAAGAAATAGATGGGATTGGAAGAATATTGGAGCTTGCAAAATCCGATAAAGCGATTATTCAATGAATATCTTTATGCTATCTCCTTCTTTCAATTTAAGTTTATTGCTTGCATTTCCTTGGTTCATAGCGATTTCAAGGAAATTATGGCTACCAATTAATGTTAGCAATTCTTTTTTCTTTGCATTAGAGTAAGTGTTTAAAAACTTAACCTTGAATTTTTTACCTTTAACTTTTAACAATAATTTAGTATTGAATTCAAGCTTTATATCTTTAATTTGGTCTTTGTATAAATTCGTGATAACATTTCCAAAAGAATCTATATGAATTACTTTAAGTTCTATTGAGTTGTTTTTTATTGTAGGCTTTACAAATTCTGGAATTTCATAATCTTTTATTTCTACTCCAATTTCTTCTGGTTTAACACCATTTGCTAAATAAGCTGAAACTGGAGCAAAAATATCCCTTCCATGAAAAGTACTTGAAATTTCTTTTCGAATATATTCTTTATTCACTATATGATAAACCTTAATTATTCCATCCTTTTTTGCAGCTAAAATCAATAATCCATTATCAGGACCTACATAGAAATGTTTTTTGCTTTTAACTATTATTGGCCTTCTTTTACTTCCAACACCTGGGTCTACTACTGCTAAATGAATAGTATTGTTAGGAAAGTAAGGAGCTGTTGAAGCCAATATAAAAGCTCCTTCTATTATGTTATATTTAGAGATTTCATGGGTAATATCTACTAAAGTTGCATTTGGACAAATTGATAGTATTACTGCTTTCATTTCAGAAACATAAGAGTCTTTTAATCCAAAATCAGACAAAAGGCTTATTATAGGCATAGTATTTTCTCAAATGAAATCATTATAAAAAGATTAATAAACGATACCCTTAATTATTATATGAAAGCCTTAACTATTATATGAATTAAGAATTGCTATAAAGTTTGAGGTGGAAAATGTTGGAAACTCCACAATTAATTATGTTACCTGGACCTACAAATGTTCCTCCTAGAGTTATGCGAGCAATGCTAAAGCCGATAATAAATCATAGAGATGTGGAATTTAGAGAAATGTATAAAAGAATAATAGAGAATAGCAAATATGTTTTTCAAACAAAAAGCGATATATTTGTTCTTTCTTCTTCAGGAACTGGAGGAGTAGAGTGTGCAATTGCAAACATTGTTTCAAATGGCGATAAAATAATTGTTCCAGTTAATGGAGTCTTTAGCCAAAGAGTTAAAGAAACTATTGAATGTTTTGGAGGAAAGCCTATTGAAATCCTTGTTGAATGGGGAAAGGCTGTAACAGTTGAGCAAATAAAAGAAGCTATAGAGAAAGAAAAAGATGTAAGGGCTGTAGCTATAGTCTATAATGAAACCTCCACTGGAGTCACTACACGTATCTTAAACGAAGTAGGAAAAATTTGTAAAGAAAACGATATTTTATTCATTGTTGATGCGATTTCTATACTTGGCGGAGATTATTTGCCAGTCGATGATTGGAATGTAGATATTTGTATAGCTGGAAGTCAAAAATGTCTTATGTGTCCTCCTGGATTAGCTTTAATTTCTGTAAGCGAAAAAGCATGGTCTATAATAGAAAAAACAACTAAGAAAAAATATTATTTTGATTTAAACAAATATAGAGAATTTCAAGAAAAGTATGAAACCCCTTTTACGCCTGTATTGCCATTGTTTTATGCTTTAGATGAAGCGCTTCAAATGATAAAAGAAGAAGGACTTGAAGCAAGGTTTAAAAGACATAGAGTTTGTGCTCAAGCTTTTTATGAAGGAATAAAGGCTTTAGAGCTTAAGCCTTTTGCAGATGAATCTTGCAGATCGAATGTTGTAATAGCAATAAACAATCCAAGTAATATTAGTGATAAAGATATTCGAGAAATAATGAGGAAAAAGTATAAAATAGCAATAGCTGGAGGTATGGGTAAATTAAAGGGAACAATGTTTAGAGTTGGGGTAATGGGGACAGTTTCAAGTTCAGAAATTCTTTTTACACTTTCAGCCTTAGAATTAACATTGAGTGAGTTAGGCTATAGGCTTAAGCTTGGCGATGCTACTTTAGCTGCTAAAGAAGTTTTTTCAAAAGAAGGCTTATGATTAAAAATTTAGTTAAATCGAACATACTAGCTTTTTCTGATTTTCATGGAAGTGACGTTGCTTTCAATAAAGCCTTAACTGCAATTCTAAAACATAAGCCAAAGCTAATAATGATAGCTGGCGATATCGCTGATAACAATTTTGAAAAAGCTAAAGATTTTTTATCAAGATTAAACAATTTTAGAACTGAAGTATTTTATGTTCCTGGGAATATGGATAGTAAAAAGTTGATAATAGAG
>JAVZFM010000056.1:0-5495 GCA_038872815.1 Bathyarchaeia archaeon | reverse complement strand
CCTAAATCATGTAAAAAATATTCATAAAAAAATTATAGATCATGAAGATTTCAAGATAGTTGGTTTTGGCGGATCAAATAAAACCCCTTTTAATACTCCAATTGAGTTTAATGATATAGAAATTGAAAGTTTTTTATCAAGTTTAAGCTTCGATAAAAAAGAAAAGATAATTCTTTTAACCCATTCGCCTCCAAAAAACACTAAGATCGATAAAACTTTTATGAAAATCCATGCTGGAAGCATAGCAATAAGAAATTTTATTGAAAAAAATAAGCCCATTTTAGCTGTTTGTGGGCATATTCATGAAGCTTGTGGAGTAGATAAGCTAGGAGATAGTTTAATCGTTAATGTTAGTTCAGCTAAGTATGGTAGATATGGGCTTATTGATATAAATAATGGAGTTAATGTAGAATTATTGGAACATTAAAACTATTCATTTATAAAGCACAATTCTTAAAGATTTTTTAGGTGTGAGTAGTTTGAGTTCTTTAAAAGAATTAATAAATAAGGCTGAAGAGCTTAAAAGTAAAGGTTTAACAACTTATGAAATTGCTGAAGAATTAAAAATCCAACCAGATACAGTTGTTTGGCTTCTTTTAAAAGGAAAAGAAAAAGAAGAAAGGCCTACGCCTTATGATGTATTTGTTGATTGGAATCCTTTAGGCTCAGGGATAAAACGCTTGGCTTTAATATCAAAATGCTTGAGCGATCTTATTCAAGAAGCCATTATAAAAGGGGAGTTTGAAGAACCTGATGTAATAGTAGGAATAGAAGGAGAGGGATTGCCTCTAGGTTTAATTGTAGCTGAGGAGCTTAATAAGCCATTAGCAATAATAAAACCAAGAAATGTATCTTTAAGCAATAGCGATAAAGATAAAAAGCTTTTAAGCGTTTTAAGCTCATCTTTTTCACCTGTTGAAAAAAAGAAAGCCTTAATTATAGATAGCGTAGTTACAACTGGAAATTATTTAAGAATTGCTATGAAAGTATTAAATGCAATGGCAGCTAAGCCAGTAGGAATTGCAGTAATGGTTGATAAAACTGGAGAAGACTTTTTAGATGGAGTCCCAATTAAAGCTTTAATTAGACTACATTTCTTCCCGAAGGCATAATTATTCTAAATAACAATCGAAACTCTATAAAATGCTAAGTTCTGATTTGGATTTCAAGGATACCAAGGACAAAGAATTATTAGTGATTGAAGTTGAATGAATAAAATAAGAGTAGTAATAGCTAATAGCTTTTTAATTAACTTTTTTATATCGTTTTGAGGCGTTTAAACGATTATCCATTTTCCACAATTTTTCACAATCCTTCTTTTTTTAAGTTCTTCTTTTTGAATTCTTTTAACTTCATTCATAAACCCATTATCATAAAAAGTTATTCCTTCATCAATTATATCGTAAAGAAATAGATTTGGCTTTCTTAATTCTTCTAGAAATTCATTTGGGTAATAGCCTATAGGCCTTAAATTTTTAACTTTATAAAGTCCAGCTAAACTTCTTCTTTCAAAAATGTTTTCTGGAAGATTTTCTGCTACAATGCATACATCTATATCGCTAAGCTCAGTAAAATCTCCTCTTGCATAAGAGCCATATAGGATAATAAGCTTAGGCTTAAGAGGTTTAACTTGCTTCATAAACTCTTTTACTTTTTCATAAGCTTCTTTCTTAAGTTTTTCCTTTAAAAACAATTTTTTTCACTTCATTTAAAATAGATTCAGCAAATTCTATCGCTTGTTTGGCTTGAAACTCAGTAAAATATCTTTTTGCAGCTCCACTAGCGAAAGCATTAGCGTATCGAGTTGGAATATAGTATTGATCAAGTATTTTTACAGCTTCATAAAACTTTTTAAATTCTTCATTTATAGAAGTAAGCTCTTCCAACAAATCTAGCAAAGAATGCCCTCTCTTTTCTACTCCATAAAAATTAAGAGCTGCTTTTAAGGCCAATTCAACTGCTTGCTGAGCATTAAAACAAACTTTAGACCATCTTCCAGTTTTAAAAAGATCTAGTGCTGCGCCAAGAAAATCTTCAGCATCTTCAAACAAATCCTTTGCTCTTTCAACCATAATTGTTCACATTAACATTAATTGTTTTCACATATTTAATTCTTGTTTTTAAAATATACGGCTTAAATGGCTTAAATAACACTCGCTTTAAGATTTTTAGATTAATTCAAAGTTTTTAAATTAAAAATTTCATTTAAACTAAATTAAGTAAAGGTTTATTTTTTCATAGCGCAACGCTTATGGCAGCAAGAAGGGCTCCTAAGAAAACTAAGATTCCTCCTATGCCGCCACCAATTAATCCAAGAATTATCAATACAATAGCCCAAGCAAAGTTTTCAACTTTTTTAGATCCATAAAGAGAGATTAAACCGCAAATAAGAGTTATTAAAATTCTAGTAGGACCAGCAAATTTGAAATAACTGAAAACTCTTATTAATAGAAAAAAATGAGTCATAAAGCCTATTAACTCAAAAGCAGAAATAACTATCATGATTATTGAGCCAATAATACAAAGAATCGAGCCTAAGTTCAAAATGATTTTTTTAATATTTTTTCCCATTTGAGAACCACTAAAATAATTTATCCTTAATGATTAAGTATTTATTCTTAACGAAAAATAAGGATTTAAGAAGGTGTGTCCCTTGAGTAAAGGAGGACAATTGAAAATCTTAAGTAAAGAACAAATTTATGATATTCATCTAGCTACTCTTAATGTTTTAGAAAACGTTGGAGTTTTAATCCATGAGTCTAATGCAAGAAAATTATTAAAAAATGCTGGAGCTTATGTAGATGAGAATAAAAAATTAGTTAAAATTCCATCATATCTGGTAGAAGAAGCTATAAGAAAGACTCCAAAAGGTTTTACTCTTTATGCTCGTAACCCTAAATACAATGTTAGAATTGAAGATAGAAAAGTATATTTTGGGCCTATGATTGGACGCCTTTATGTCTTAGATCTTGAAACTGGTAAAAAGCGAAAAACAACGCTAGAAGATGTTGCAAACCTTACTAAGCTTGCAAGCGCACTTGAGTATTATATGCTTCCTCATAGCGGAGTTATGATGCCCCATATTGAAGGTATACCTGATCAAGTAGCTCATGTTTATGCTTATTATACTAGCGTTAAAAATTCTGAAAAAGTAGTAAAAGGAACTGGAAGAGGAAGGAATAGAGCCTTAGATTGTATAAAAATGGCATCTTTAATAGCAGGATGTGAACCTGAAGATCTTGGAAAAAGAGCAAACATTTTTACTACATGTAATCCTATATCGCCTTTACAACATAGCGTAGAGCAAACAGAGGGCCTCATAGAGTATGCAAAGCATAGATTGCCTGTCGATATTGCAGCTGAAGTTCAAGCTGGAGCTACTAGCCCAGTAACTTTAGCTGGATCATTAGTAATTCAAAATGCTGAAGTCTTAAGCGGAATAACTATAGCTCAACTAGTCAATCCTGGAACTCCTGTTTTTTACGGGACAGCTGGAACTATTATGGATATGAGAACTGGAATAATATGTAAAGGCGCTATTGAAGCTGGTTTAATAAATGCGGCTACAGCACAATTAGCTCAATTCTATGGAATTCCAAGTAGAGGAACAGCTGGAGATACTGAATCTAAAGTTTTAGATATTCAAGCTGGATTTGAAAAAGCTATTACGCTTTTAATGGCTGCTTTAGCTGGTGTAAATTATATATGGTATCCTGGAACTTTAGAATATGCTCTTACAGTAAGCTATGAAAGCTTAGTAATAGATAATGAAATTTGTGGAATGATCCTTCATGCATTAAAAGGAATAAAAGTTAATGAAACTACGCTTGCGCTAGATTTTATAGAAAAAGTAGGACCTGGAGGACATTTTTTAGGACAAAAGCATACAATAGAGCATTTAATGGAAGAGCATTTTATTCCAAAGTTAAGCAATAGACAATCAAGAGAAGAATGGGAAAAAGCTGGAGCAAAAAGTTTATGGGAAAAGGCTAAAGAAGAAGTACGTAGAATCTTGAAAGAGTATAAACCAATGCCTTTAGAAAAAGAAGTAGATATGGAGTTGCAAAAATTCATAAAAGAAGTAGAGAAGCGCGAACTGAAAGCTTAATTAGATTTTAAATTTTTTTCCATAGAATAACCCAAATAATTGCGATAATACTTAAAGAAATAATTATAGAAAGCTCTAAACCAGCTTTGGTTACAGCAAAAGTAGTTGTTACGAATACTGGATTATAGTTTAGCCATGGTAGCTTTGAGGGAACAACATCTTTGAACAATAAATAATAACAATAGTCTTCCATGCCTAACCTTATTAAGGCTATTCCTTCAATGAATATCGCTAACCCTATTTTCCAACCTTCTTTGCCTTTTGCAATAGCATAAACAATTCCTAAAGAAGCATAGGTTATAGTGGAGAGAATATCGAAAAAAACCCAGTGGAAAAGTCTAACATACTTAATGAGGTCATATTGCTTAAAAACATCGTCAAGTATCAATCTATCAGCATACACTATTGCTAAAAAAACTGATATAATAGCGATTTGTATGAATAAAAATTTAATGAGTTTACTTAAATCTATGTTTATTAAGAGTTTTTGATTGAAAGGATTCAAGCTTTAACTCCTCATAAAATAGTTTATATTTTAAAAAGTAAAAATGGTCAATTTTTCAATTTTTACCTTAAGTACCAATATGGATAATAGTATACGTAGCTTGGATAGTATGGATAGTACTTTATAATTGTTGGAGGGGGAGGGCTAGTTTTTCCAATAACATAGCCTGTTAATCCTCCAGCACCAAAACTGAACAACAATGCCCCTAATAATACCAAGTCATCAATTACAACAACCAACTATTTCACCTCCTATTTATTTTTTATCTAAAATTTAAGATAACTATTTCATTTTCATCCTTAAAAAAATTATTAATCTGGATTGGTAAACATTTATCCGATTTAACAAATTTTTGACTTCATTTAATGTGAAAATTCCATTAGTGTAATTCATACTATTTGTTGTAATATAATAGCATTCAAAATTTTAATGTTGAATATTTAATAGATCTTGCGAGTATTTCTGCTTCACTGTAGTTCTACTATGATTGTATAGGAGCTCATCTCCAAACTACTTAAGTTTTGACTTGTCAATTTTGCTTGCAGTTTTGGATGTACTTATGTTCATGTAGGTTAGATTTTACATTAGCTCCGTATAGGCTGCAATAGCCAATACACTTTTCTAGCCAAATTCATCTATTCTTAACCCTTCTCAATCGACTAGTTTAAAAAAAATATAGTTAAATCCTGCTTTTATTTTCTAATGAAGCTTTGCATTCTATTTTTTACTGTAAATTATTAAGCATTGTTGCTATTCCTTTGAAAGAAGATTGTTTTATGAGAGATGTTAATGTAAACAAATTCGATAGTGAATACAAGAATCAAATAGAAAAAGCAACTAACAAAATGTAATAAGCTACACAAGTGTAGTATTGGAGAGTAA
>JAVZFM010000055.1:0-10032 GCA_038872815.1 Bathyarchaeia archaeon | reverse complement strand
CTTAATGAAAGCCCATTCTTCATCAGAAATCTCATGAAATTCCATAAGAAAGCTTATTTTCAGTAAAATTTAAATAGTTTGGAGATGAGTTCTATGATTAAAAAGCTTAAATATTTTTAAATTTTAATAAATTCTGGTGTATTTAAAATATGAAAAATGAAATTTTAGAAAAGCTAAGACTTTCCGTTATAAATGGAGATATAGAGGGCGCCGAAACTGCTGCAAAGGAGGCTTTAGATGCTGGCATAGATCCACTTGAAGCTATAGAAGAGGGCTTATCTAAAGGAATAAGAGAAGTTGGAGATAAATTTGAAAAGCTTGAATTATTTCTATCTGATATGATGATCGCTGCTGAGGCTATGAGTAAGGCTATAGAAATATTAGAGAAGAATTTACCTAAAGAAGCTACAAGAGCTGGTAAAGGAACTGTTGTTATTGGAACCGTTGAAGGAGATATTCATGATATTGGAAAAAACATAGTAGCTGCTTTGTTAAAAGCAAATGGTTTTAGAGTTTATGATTTAGGAAAAGATACTCCATCAATGAAGTTTATTGAAAAGGCTGAAGAAGTAAATGCAAACGTTATTGGGCTTTCAGCTTTACTATCGACTACGATGATAAAGCAAGAAGAAGTTATAACTATGCTTAAGGATTTAAAATTACGAGATAAATACAAGGTTATAGTTGGAGGCGCTCCAGTTACAGAGGGATGGGCTAGAAAAATTGGAGCAGATGCTTATGGCAAAAATGCAAATGAAGGGGTTATAAAAGTTAAGGAGCTTTTAGAAAAATAACAAAATCAAATTCGTGGGGGCATTCAAAGTATTGAGAATGATAGAAGTTGAAGATTTATGGTGGAAGTACGAAGGAAGTGAAGATTGGGTTTTAAAAGGAATTAACTTAAAAGTTGAAAGAGGAGAATTTTTAGCAATTACTGGTCCTAGTGGAGCAGGTAAGACAACGTTATGTATGTGTCTTAATGGGTTAATACCGCACTCTAATCCAGGGGTAATAAGGGGAAAAGTTACTGTTGCCGGGTTAGATGTACGGAAGCATTCCCCATCAAAACTTTCAGAAAAGGTTGGAATGGTTTTTCAAGATCCAGAAAGTCAATTCATAGGAATGAGTGTAGAAGAAGAAGTTGTATTTGGCCCAGAAAATCAAGGTTTACCAAGAGAGGAGATAAAGAAAAGGCTTGAGTGGGCATTGAAAGCGGTTAGAATGGAAGGCACTTTAAGTAAAGCTCCTTATGAACTTTCAGGAGGGCAAAAACAAAGAGTCGCTATAGCATCTATATTAGTCATGCTGCCTGAAATATTGATATTGGATGAACCAACATCCGAGCTTGATCCAATAGGAAAAGCTGAAGTTTTTTCGATAATATCAGAGTTAAAGAAAAATACAAATATGACAATAATACTTGTAGAACATGAAACCGAAGAAATAGCCCAATATGCAGATCGTATTATTTTACTCAATGAAGGAAAAATAATCCTTGATGAAAAGCCTAGGGAATTTTTCATGCAAGTTAATGCATTAAAAAAATTTGGAGTAGATCCCCCTCAAGTAACCGAATTCACTTCTTTATTGATTCGTGATGGAATACTTAAGGGAGAACCAGCAATAACCCTTGAAGAAGCTTATGAAATTTCCTTAAATTTATTGAAGGGGAGATTATAGAAATGGATAAAAGTCCAATAATAATTGTGGAAAACTTAACCTATATCTATCCAGATGGTACTTTGGCGCTTAATGGAATTAACCTTAAAATTTATGAAGGAGAATTTATTGGAATAATAGGTCAAAATGGTTCTGGAAAAACTACGCTTGTTAAACACTTTAATGGGCTTTTAAAGCCTACAAAAGGAAGAGTAATTGTAGAAAGCATGGATACTGGAAAAGCCACTATTGCTGAGTTATCAACAAAAGTCGGTTATGTATTTCAAAATCCAGATCATCAAATATCTCAATCTACTGTTTATGATGAAGTAGCATTTGGACCTAGAAATCTTGGATTAAGTGAAAGTGAAATCAAAGAGCGAGTGTCATCGGCCTTAAAAGCTGTTGGAATTGAAAAACTTTCAAATAGACATCCACTTCTTGTAAGTAAAGGAGAAAGGCAAAGAATTGCTATAGCAAGTGTTTTAGCGATGAAGCCCAAAATTTTAATAGTGGATGAGCCAACAACAGGGCAGGATTATAGGCAAAGCAAAGAGATTATGGAATTGATTACCAGCTTGAATAAAGAGGGGCGAACTATGATAGTTATATCACATAACATGAAGTTAATAGCTGAATATGTTCAAAGGGTTATAGTATTTTCACAGGGAAAAATAATCCTTGATGGACCTACACGTTATGTATTTTCTCAACATGAGATTCTGAAAGAAGCATTCATAAGACCTCCTCAAGTGACTAGGTTGGCAAAAATGCTCACAAATTATGGAATAAAACTGGGCATTCTCTTTCCCCATGAGATGTATGAAGAATTTATAAAATTATTAAGTTAAACTTTTATGTGTAATGAGCCATGTCATTTACTAGAACATACATTCTTTATATTCCGAAAGATTCTATAATCCATAGGTTAGATCCTTTAACAAAACTTATTATACTGTTTACGTTAACTATTCAAGCTGTTATTGTTCGCGAGCCTATTTCAAATACATTGATTTTCATAGTATCTATTGCTTTATTCCTCCTAGCTAAATTACCTCTAAAAATACTGATAAACTTTCTTAAATACTGGGTGCTTGTATTTTTAATTGCATTCATAACATATGGTTACGCTTATAGGAACGAAGGTTCTCCGCTATTGAATCTTAGTTTATTTTCACTTACAGACATTGGGTTTCTTTTATTTATTTCAATAATTTTCAGATTCTCATCTATTGTTACAGTCGGATTATTGTTTTATTGTTCTACAACACAAAGAGATGTGATTGTAGGGTTTAGAAAATTGAAACTTCCATATACCGCTACCTTTACTTTCGCCCTAGCAATTAGGAGTCTTTCAATTCTTTATGATGATTACAGAAGAATAAGAGATGCTCAAATGGCTAGAGCAACGGAATTTGAGAAAGGAAACACTCTAATGAAAGTAAAGAAAATGCTGATGATATTGATTCCCCTTATAGTAATTGCTTTAAACAGGGTTAGCACTATAAGTTCTTCTATCGAAGCTAGGGGATTTAGTGTCAAAGATAAAAAGAAAAGAACATTCTACTATAATACAAAGATGAAGCCTTTAGATTATACGATAAGTTTTATTTTACTAGTTGAAACTGTGATTGTTATTATTCTTGTTCTCTATGGCTACTTTGATATATATTGGTTTATATCCGTTCTAAAACACTGATTCATTAAAAACATTTTTTCTAAAGGTCTATGAGTGCATTAATAACTTCATATATCTATTATCCTAGAATTTGGCAACTGAGCTTTTACCGGAAAAGTTCTTATTGAGATACTTGCCACTAAAATATAAGTTTATCTAAAAGTATGTGAGCCTTTTCTCCCTAAGGCTTAGTTTAAAGTTTATGGGAGCTTTACATCCTCTTGAGCTGGGATTAGTATTCCTATGGTCGTATTATAAATGGTATTTTATATGGTTTGAGACTGCTTATATAGACCTAAATGTCAGAGCGCTATATTGAGCTGAGATACTAAGCCCAATTGGTGGGTAGACAAATTAAGCAAGGCTCTGATAAAGTAATGCCACATAGTATATAGTATAACTACAAAGGACTAAAAAAGAATAAATAGTCATCATAATTAATATAAAACTCCTTGCATGTTTAACAGTATTCAGAATGGTAACTATAAGATATGAGACTAGCATCAATATTCTCTAATATTTATCCAGTAACCTATGTATGACAAAAGAATGATGATAAAGTAGCTAGAATTTTTAGAGTAAATTTGGAAATAAGTTAAAAAAAGGGTTTGATTATATTTGGCGTTGCGTGAATGCATAAAGAATTTAAAATATCCACCCCTTAACATATAATGGCGTTTTTTTAACAAATCCTGAGAGTGCTTTTAAAAGAATCAAGCTTAATGGAAATGTCCCAATCAAAGCGCCTGGAATTGCCGCTACGGTAACTGCAATTATCATGCTTGGTGGGAAAAAGCCGAAAATGTATGCACTCATAGCGCTATAAACCAATTGTTCGCTAGTTACAGTAATTCCGACTATAAATATAAAATATGCTAAGTAATCTTTTATTGTTTTTAATTCTGGATTGATTTTCAATGCCTTGAATGCAATCCAAGGTATTAAACCCAAATAAGCATCACTGAATCCACTTATGAATCCGAAATGAATAGGCATTCCCCAAAAGGGGGCATAGAGAACTCCAGATAGTATCCCACCAATCAATGCCCATGGGCCGAACCATATGCCAAATACTGGCATAACAGCAACAGGAAGATAGATAAAAGCCTTTCCAGGAAATGGTTGTATTACTGTTGCTGCAATAGAAGCTATGGTGTTTATAGCTGCAACTATGGCTATAAGAACTAGATGAATGGGGCGCACTCCTTTAGGACGTATGACTTCTTCCATAATGATTCTCCTCCTTCAAATGGATTTACCTTAATTTTACTTACACTGTAACATATATATATCTTATTATTTCATAAAAGATGGTTATAGATAACAAGCATTAAGTTGAAAGAGCTTTGTTTATTAAGGAAAAACTTATAAAGAAATAAAGCAAGAATGCTTAAGGATATGGAGGCTTAGAAAGGAATGGTTTTGGGAACTTTTAAGTTATTTGATATAGTTGAGCGAGCAAGAACAGGATCGCTTGTTAAAGAAAGCGATTTTGAAGCTAAATTAATTCCAAATAAGCTTAAAGAATTGGTTAAAGAATATGATATAAAGCTTGATCCAGAAATTCTTATTCCTTCTGATAACGATTTAGCTGATAGTGTATTCAAGGCTGCTTATGATTTTATACTTGATTTAGGAGTTTATTGTACTGATACTGGGAGAATAATAAAAATTTATGAAGAAGATTTAAAAGAAGCTTTAAAATCTTTACCTGAAAAAGTAATTATAGGATCAGGAAGAGAAACAAGAGAATTAATTCCTAGGAACATTGAGGATAAAAAGCTCCCGTCTGTTATAGGTGGGCTTGCAGGAGGAGTTTGTAGTTCAGAAAACTATTTGAATATACTTACGAGCATAGCAATGGAACCCAATATAGACATGCTATGCGCTGGTTCTATTACTGAAATAGAAGGAAAGCCTATAATTAGACATTCTCCAATAGAAATTCATGCTGCACAATGTGAAGCTCTTTGGATGAGAGAAGCTGCTGCTAGAGCAGGGCGTCCTGGATTATGCTTAATAGGCAGTAGCTTTGAATGGGCTGCTGCTGATATTGCTAGCTTTAACCCAAAATATGGCTTTAGATCTACAGATGCAGGATTGGCTTGTATAATTTATCCAATGAAGATTTCTTTTAACATGTTAAGCAAGATAAAGCATTATCTTGAATGTGAAAGGCCTATTTTTGCTTACTCTGATCAATTAATAGGCGGTTTTACTAGAGGGGCTGAAGAAACAGTTGTTTCATGCATAGCTCATCATTTAGCAAATCTAGTATTGAATCAAGCAAGTTTTCAAGAATTAAATTGCCAAGATATACGCTATAACAATAAAAGCAATAGGCTAAGTATTTGGTGCCATAATGTAGTAGGGCAAGCTCTTGCAAGGAATACAAAAATAATTACTCATAGTGAATGCTTTGCTTCTGCAGGTCCATGTACAGATATGATTCTTTATGAAGGAGCTGCTGTAGCTTTATCTGTAGTATCTGGAGTGAGCTTAGGTCCTGGAATAGTTGGAAGAGCTACAAAAGAAATGGATAAGTACACAGGGCTTGAATGCAGGTTTTATGCTGAAGTTGGTAAAGCTTGTTTAGGCTTAAAAAGAGAAGATGCTAATGAGCTTGTAAAAGAATTAGTCAAGAAGTATGAAGATAAATTTAAGGATCCGCCTTTAGGAAAAACTTTTAATGAATGCTATGATGTAAAAGCTATGAAGCCTACAAAAGAATGGCTGGATATTTATGAAAGAGTTTGGAAAGAGCTTGAAGATTTAGGAATTAAATTCTTTTAAATTCCTCTAACATTCTTTTAATTAAAGCTATAGCATATTTAGCTTCTTCTGGGTTATAAACTCCCTCATAAAAAGCTTCATCATGCAATGTTTTCATGATATCGCTATAAAATGCTCTAAGGTCTTCTCTATCGATTTTCCTTAAAAGAAACCTGCGCTCGCTATGCGATTTTGGAATTATGCCAAGTTTACGATTTATAAAAGAGTTTACAGCGATTATCATGGATAAAAAAGCTTTATCAACAGCATTTCTATAAAGAAGCATATCATTTGTTTTCATAGCTTTTTCGAATTCTTCTTCAGCATAGTTAAGAATTTCCTCAGCTGTTAGTAAGGCGCTATCAACATTAGTTTTTACCATAAATAACACTCATGAAATTGTTAATAACGCGATATATAAACATTCCAAGTTTTTTAAACTTTTAGAAAATTAAAAATAGCATAATTGACATAACATTCTAGCGTATTAGTTTTTACAAACGTGATGAGTATTGATTAATGAAGAAATTTATGGCTATACTAGAAAAATTTTATGGATAAACTTAGAAAGGAGAAAATCTTATGAAAAAACGCTTAACCAAAGCTTGTTTAAAGCCTATATAGGCGGAACAGGTTTAGCAGCTAGGCTATTCTATGAAAGAATTCAAGAAAAAATAAATCCTTTTTCAAAAGAAAATTTATTGATTTTTATGACTGGTCCGCTTACAGGAGCTCCAATTCCATTTTCAGGTAAATGGAGCGTAGCTGCAATCTCTCCACTTACTGGGATTTGGGGAGAATCCAATGCAGGAGGAATATGGGGAGCTAAGCTTAAGTTCGCTGGATATGATGGAATAATAATTGGAGGAAAATCTAATAGCCCAATCTATATTTTAATAAAGAATAATGAAGTATTTTTTAAGGATGCATCCAATATTTGGGGCCTAACCACTTCACAAACTCATGCTTTTTTAAAGGAAGAACTAGGCTTTGAAGTATCCAGTATAAGCATAGGTCCAGCTGGAGAAAATCTAGTAAAGGTTTCTTCAATAGTAGGAGATTATGGAGATGTTGCTGCAAGATGTGGATTAGGAGCCATTATGGGATTTAAAAAAGTTAAAGCTATAGCTGTTGAAGGTGATAAGACTTTTAAAATTGCTAATCCAGAAAAGCTTTTAGAATTTTATGAATCGTTTAAAGAAAATAAGCTTAAAGATATTGGCTTGATAAAGCTTTCTAGCTATGGTACATCTGGTTGGTTTGAGCCTTTAATAGAGTTAGGAGATTCTCCAATTAAATACTGGAAAGGAAATGATTGGCTTGAAGGTATAAATAAAATAAACGCAAAAACTATAAATAAAACTTTATTCATCAGAAAAGCAGCATGCTTTTTTTGCCCTATTGCATGTGGAAGAATTTTAAAAAGGATAAAGGATTCTAAAGATTTAGCCATAAGCCATGGGCTTGAGTATGAAACTTTAGCTTCTTTAGGTTCTTTATGCCTTAACGATGATTTAAAAACTTTAGCTTTAGCAAATGAGCTTTGCAATGATTATGGGCTTGATACTATTTCAACAGGAAGCTTGATAGCCTTTACTATAGAATGTAAAGAGAATGGATTAATACCTAAAAAATTTTTAGATGGATTAAAGATTTCTTGGGGAAATCCTGAAACCATTATTAACTTGATTGAAATTATAGCTAAAAAAGAAGGCTTAGGAAATATATTGGCTAATGGAGTAAAAGAAGCATCTTTTCACTTTAATGAAAAAGCAATTAAACTTGCTGCGCATGTAAAAGGACTTGAAGTTCCAATGCATGATCCTAGACCTAACCTTGGGTTTGCTTTACTTTATGCAACTTCAAATTTAGGGGCATCCCATTGTAGAGGCTTAGTAAAAGTTCTTGAAACTTTACAATCTAGAATTGAAGTTGTTAATAAGGTTATAGAAGGGCAAAATATTTCAGAGATTTTAGACTCGCTTATAATTTGCAGATTTTCTATTATAATGAATGCCTATAGCATTGATGATTTGTTAAACTTGTATATACTAACAACTGGAAATGAAATCTCAAAAGAAGAATTCTTAAAAATAGGAGAAAGAAGTTTTAACTTAAAAAGGTTAATAAATTTCAATCAAGGAATAAAAGCTTATGAAGATAAATTGCCAGAAATTCTTTTAAATACTCCTAGAATAGTCCAAGGAGAAAAAAAGTTTATTGAAAATTTTGATTTGTTGATTAAAGAATTTTATAAGGCTAGAGGCTGGAATGAAAATGGATTTCCAAAAAAAGAAAAGCTTGAAGAGTTAAATCTACATTGATTTTTCAACTTCTTTTATTGCTTCAGATATTATATTTAATCCTATTTCCATTAGCTCTATGCTAATACATAATGGTGGAACTATTCTTAGTACATTTTCAAAGCCAGCTGAATGTATCAATAAACCTTTTTCTAAAGCTTTTCTTAAAACTAACTCTGTTTCCTTTATAGCTGGCCTTTTAGAATTTTGATCTTCAACAAGCTCTATTCCAGCTAAAAGCCCAATTCCCCTAACATCTCCTATTAACTTATGTTCTTTTTTCATTTCTTTTAACCTTTTAATCATAGCTTCACCAACTTTAGCTGCATTTTCGATTAAATTTTCCTCAAGGATTGCTTCTATAGCTGCTGAAGCTGCTGCGCATGCAATTGGATTACCCCCAAAAGTAGTTGATGATGCATAAGGCCTTGCCCAAAGCTCTACGTTTACTATTTCTTCTTTAGCAGCTACTACGGATATAGGGATTCCTCCACCTATAGCTTTTCCTAAAGTCATTATATCAGGCTTAATCCCATAATGTTCTATTCCCCAAAGCTTTCCAGTACGACCTAAACCAGTTGAGATTTCATCAACAATTAAAAGTATTTCTTGATCTTTACAAAACTTTGCTATTTCAATAATGAATTCTTTTGGTGGAACCACGCTTCCAAAAGCTACTTGAATTGGCTCTATAACTAAACCAGCTATGCTTCCAGTTGATTGGTATTGAACAAGATCTTCTAAAAACCTAACGCAATTTAAGTTACAACCTGGATATTCAAGCCCAAAGGAACAACGATAGCAATAAGCATAAGGTGCATGTAAAAACCCAGGAAGCAAAGGACCAAACCCTTTTCGACTTCCAGGTAAACAGCTTAGCGATAAAGAACCATGGGATTTTCCATGAAAACCTCCAAAGAACGATATGAACTCATATTTTCTAGTATAAGCTTTTGCCAATTTCATTGCATGCTCTAAAGCTTCGGCTCCTCCAGACATGAAAAACATACGTTTTAAATCCTTTGGAAGTATTTCACTTAACTTTTTAAGCAACCTTAGCCTTGCTTCTGTACAAAATGGATATATGTTTTGAAGCTTTTCTACTTGAGCCTTTATAGCATTCACTACTTTAGGATGTGAGTGCCCAGGTGAACAAACAAGAACTCCAGAAGTAAAATCAATATAGACATTTCCGTCTAAATCCTTAACAACAGCTCCTTTAGCTTCATCAAAAGCCATTGGGATTTTATAATAAATACCTGAATAGCCTGGAGCATAATGCTTTAATTCTTCTTCTACGAAAAATTTTACTTTAGGTCCAGGTGGTTTAACAAATATTCTAGGAATAGATATATCATTTTTCTCCAAATTTTTATCACCAAGTTTAAAATACTTAAAATAATGTAATAAAGGCTTTTAAATTCTTAAAAAGGCAATATCGATAATTCCAATGTTGATTTTAGTATAAAGTTTATACCAAAAACTATTAATATAAACCCAAGAAAAGTTAATATGGTATAGTAGGCTTTAGAGCTAATTAATTTCTCTCCTTTATAGGCTATTAAAGCTATAAAAATTAACCATGCATAATCTATCCAAACATGAAAAACATACATTATT
>JAVZFM010000054.1:0-10038 GCA_038872815.1 Bathyarchaeia archaeon | reverse complement strand
GCATTTACCATAAATAGAATTAAAAGTATACTTCTTAATCAATAAAAAACCTGAAATAACAGGAAGAAAAGCACATATAGCAACTGCATAATCTGTAAATAACCCAAGTAAATAGCTATTAAAGGCTAAAAATATAAAGAAAACGATTGAAAAAAGCAATTCAATGACTATAACACTAAGAAAAAACTTTTTCATGGATGATTTCATAACCAATCACTTTAAATTTGATGAATGTTATTAGAATAAAGAATACATATATAAACATTGTTTTAAGCATAGCATGCATAGTATTTATTAGTTGGATAAAAACTTTAAAAAAGTATATATGGGTTCATTATAAGACAATTAAAATTAATAAAACATTTATTGCAATCTTTAGCTTATCCTAAAGCACCTATAAAAAATGCTAACAATCCAAAAATAAACCATAAAAGAACAATATTCTTAACTTTTTTTGCATTTTTCCTTGAATAATCCTTAAGAAGTGAAAGTGAAGATGTTAAAAGCCCAAAATCAGTTATAGAAACTAAAGGAATGAACCAAAAAGAAACAAGGTTTAAAATTAAAGGTAATGGGCTTAACAAGATTGTAGAGATATAGAACGATACTGCTACAAAAGCAGCTGTTTTTTCTCCATAACGTACAGCTAAAGTTTTTATATTTTTCATTCTATCTCCTTGAACATCTACTATTCCTTTAGTTATTTCTCTACCTGTATTTGAAAGAAAAACCATAAAAACGAATATTAATACATTTAATTTAACTTTATTGGTTACCGCTATACTTCCATAAATGAATGGTATTGCTACACATGTGCTAACAAGAAAATTACCAAACAATCCAGTACGTTTTCCAAAAGTTGTATAGGCTATAAAGATTATCCATGCAATTATAGCTGTTATAAATGAAAGTATGCCTGTAAAATATGCAGCTATAAAACCCATTGTTGTTAAAACAATTGCAAAAGCTAAAGCTCCTTTTGTTGAGATTAAGCCGCTTGGAATAGGACGATTTGGCTCGTTTATAGCATCTATTTCTCTATCATAATAATCGTTTATAACCATGGAAGCAGCAGTTAGCATAAATCCTGTAATGAATCCATAAATAAGGTTTTTCCATGTAAAGCCTAAAATATTTGGGTTTGTAAGAGCTGCGCCTACTATAACAGCAAAACCCATCATTAGGCAATTTATTGGACGAATTAAGCGTAAATAACCAATAATTTTATTCATGGTAATTCAAGCCTTACATCAAACTATGATAAAAGTTTAATTAAAGCTTGTTAAAGAAAATTCAAGATTTAAACCTTTAGGAATAAACAAATATATTCTCATAAGAGAAAATAAATTTCATGGTTAATAGTTGAAATAACAGGTGCTAGCGGAATCATTTATGTAATTAGATTTCTTGAAATAATTAAAGAATTAAAAATTGAAAGCTATTTTGTAATTAGCGATGATGCATTATTAGTCCTTAAAAGTGAAACAGAATTTGATGAGATTTATGTTAAAGATTTAGAAAATAAATTTTACAGCAATAAAGATTCAGTAGCACCAATTTCAAGCGGCTCATTTAAAACTGATTGAATGATCATAATTCTTGTTTTATGAAAACTTTAGTCTCTATAGCTTTAGGCATATTTGGTAATCTTATTTCAAGAGCAGTATTGGTTATATTAAAGAAAAAAGAACTAGTTACAAAAGAGATGTCTTCAAGTATAATTCATATAAAAGCTATGCTTATAGCTTCTCAAGCTGGAGTTGTTGTTCTTTCAGCTATGCCAGGCTTTAATAAACCTAAATAGATGGTTTAGTTAAGCATACAATAAGTTCTTTATACTCTTGAAATAGAGCATTCATTGTTTAAAAGATGGGAAAAAGCTTAAGAATTATGTTTAGAATATTATAGAAGTTGAAAGTGTTGCCAGACAATATTAGAATCTTAACAATAGCCATAATCTATGATTTTTATGTCGATTTGCTATACTTTAATTAGCAAAAAATCTTATGGTAGCCCGGGGGAGATTCGAACTCGGGAAGCTATAAAGGCTTTCTCCCGTCGGCGGGTCTCTTCTTCATTAATATTTTGAATCCAAAGCCCGCTATTCAAGGAGCTTAAAGCTCTTGCTTGTCCACTACACCACCGGGCTACCTTATCCTTTTTAATTCAATTATTATTAAAATTTTTTAGTATATGTTTGTATTTAAACTTTCATCTTTTAAATTAAAGGGTTTACCATTTTTAATTATTTTTTCAGGAATTTTTTCTTTCCATTTTTTAAGGAATTTTAAATCTTCTTTTTTATTCCTTAACTCATCTGGAAGCATATGTGGAATCTCATCGATTATTGGATAAAAGCGATTACATTTTGGACAAACTATTAAGCCTTCTATTATTTCTTCTTTTTCTTCAAAAACGTAAAGCTCCAATGGACTATGTTTATCGATTGGGCAAGCCAATATATCCATAAGCTTATGTTTCATTTTAACCAATTCGATTATTCATGCAACTATCATAAATAGATTATTCTTCTTTCCTTTCCTGAAAGAATTATAGAGTCGCATATCTCAAGCGATTTTAACCCATCATCTTCAGTAACCAAGAATTGCTCATTCTTGATTATTCCATCAACAAAATGCTTTAGCTCATTATAAAGAGGCTCTTCCCATTTTATGTTAGGCTTTATAGCCTTTTCAGAATTTTCTATAACAATTTCCTGCGTTAAGTAATCTAAGGCAACAGTAGCTTCACTCCCAATAACTGTTAAAGTCCTAGTTTTTCTTGGAGTTAGCCAATTAGCATCTATGAATCCTGTTTCATTATTTTTAAAGCGAAGTAAAATTTCTGCATAATCTTCAAATTCATGTATTAAGGATCCTATAATAGCATAAACTTCTTTAACTTCATCATTAAGCAAATATCTCATTATGTCTATATCATGGATTGCTGAATCTTTTACTACTCCTATATCTCCTATCCTTTCTGGCCATCGATTTAAACGTCTTGCAAGCATAAGAATAATTTTTCCTAGCTTTTCTTCTTTAATTAATTCTTTAAGTTTTTGAATTACAGGATTAAACCTTTCTATATGGCCTGGCATTATTCTAACTTTATGTTTTTTAGCTAACTCAACTAAATTTTTAGCTTCAAAATAATTGTTACCAATAGGCTTTTCTATTAGCAAATGCTTTCCAGCTTTTATGCATTTAGATGAAACTTGAAAATGGGTTGTTGTTGGAGTGCATATGCTTATAGCTTCTAAATCGCTTTTTTCTAAGAACTCATCGATATCTTTATACCAGTCACAACCATATTTTTTTGAAATGTTTTTTGCTCTTTCTTCAATTATATCACAAACAGCTACAAGCTTAGCATTTTCTAACTCATTATAAACTCTAGCATGGTTTTTTCCCCAAAAGCCACAACCTATTAAACCAACTTTAAGCTTATCCATATCAACTCCTTCTTCTTAATTAGTCCAAACTCCTCTACCAACTCCACGATAAATTAACCCATTGCTTTCAGCTTCTTTTGGATCGATTAGATGAGCACAATCAACTATTAATGAAGGTTTACGTAAGCATAAAGCAATCTTTTTTAAATCTAAATTTTTAAATTCATCATGAGCTACTGTTATTACTATCACATCTGCTCCTTCTATAGCTTGCTCAAAAGTAGGCTTTGAATTGATTCCTATTTTTTCTATTTCATGGAAATTGTAATTTGGATCATAAGCAGTTACTTTAACGCCTCTACGCTTAAGCAAATTTATTAACTCTATGGATGGTGAAAAACGAACTTCTTTAACGTTAGCACGATAAGCTATTCCAAGTATCGTTACTTTGGACCTTTTTAAAGTTTTTCCACAAGCCCTTAATCCATTAGCTATTAGCCTTAATGTATGCTTTGGCATACCTTCATTCATTCTTCTTGCTTCTTTAATTAATCTAAGTTTAATATCAAACATTTTTGCTTCTTCAAGCAACAAGTATGGATAAACTGGAAGACAATGGCCTCCTACACCAACTCCAGGAATATGTAAATGCGAGTAAGGTTGAGAATTTGCTGCTTTCATTACTTCTATATAGTCTATTCCAATGGTTTCACATGTAATAGCAAATTCATTAGCTAAAGCTATGTTTACATCCCTATATATTACTTCAAAAAGTTTAGAGGCTTCAGCTGTTTTTATATTACTTACTTTCATTATTCTTCCTTTAACTATAGTAGACAAAACTGAGTATGAAACTTCTAAGCTTTTTTCATCTGAAGCACCAAGAATTCTTGTATAGTTTTGTATATCATTAAGCGCTCTTCCACTCATAGCTCTTATAGGGCTATATGCAAGTCCAAAGCTTTCACAAGCTTTTAAGCCTGAATACTTTTCTATTGTAGGCTTAACAATTCTTTCAGTAACTCCAGGAGCACAAGTGCTTTCAAATATTATTAAAGAATCTTCTTTCAATCCTTTTCCAATTTTTTTACAAGCATCGTACACATTAGAATAATCTGGCTTTTTTTGACTATCAATTAATATTGGAACTAAAATTACTACCACATCACTTTGAGAGACGGCTTCTACAGTATCCGTTGTAGCTTTGAGTCTTTTAAGCTGTATATGCTTTTTTAATAATTCAGGAATTTCAGGTTCCGGTAAATGGGAAATCCCTGAATTTATGCTATCGACTACTAATTGATTAGTATCTACGCCTATTACTTTAGCTCCAGCTTCAGCGAATAAGCACGCAGTTGGTAACCCCATCCATCCAAGACCTATTACTGAAATTGTCATATTTCCATTAGTGATGTTATCGATTATTTCTTCATGCTTCATTTTCATTATACGTTTCATTGCGTATCCTATACATTAATTGAATAGTTAGATTAATAAATTATATTCTGTTTGAAATTCTTATTAAGGGAAAATCTTTGAAAATCTGGATAGATATTTTAACTCCAAAGCAAGCTCTTTTTATGGATGAATTAGGAAAAAGACTTGAAAAAAAAGGACATAAAGTCTTAAAAACAACTCGAAAGTATGAAGAGCTAAATAAATTAATGAAATTAAAAGGAATAGAAGCAATTGTTGTTGGAAAGCATGGAGGAGCAAGTCCTTATAAAAAGCTATTAATGAGTTCAAAAAGAATCCTTAAGTTATCTAAGCTAATAAATGAATGGAAACCAGATATAGCCATAGGATTTTCATCTGTTGAAGCTGCAAGAGTTTCTTTTGGACTTTCTATTCCTTATTTTTGTATAAGTGATTCCCCCCATGCTGAAGCTGTCTCAAGGTTAACAGTACCTTTTTCAAAAAAGCTTTTTACTCCTTATGTAATACCTAAAGATTGTTGGGTTAAATTTGGAATTTCAAAATCAAACATAATTCAATATAAAGCTTTAGACCCAGTCGTTTGGATAAAAACTCATAAACTTGATCTAGGCATATTAAAGTTGCTTGAATTAGAAAAGAAAAAACCTGTAGTTACTGTAAGGCTCGAGGAAATCTATGCAGCATACTTGTATAGAAAAAGCTCATTGGAAACCTCTATAGCCATTAAAGCTATAGAGGAATTGCTTGAAGAAAATTTAAATGCTCAAATCGTTGTATTGCCTAGGTATAAACAACAATATTTATTCTTAAAAAGTAAGTTCAAAAATAAAATAATTGTTCCAAATTCGCCTATAGATGCATTAAGCCTATTAAAGCTATCCTCAGCTTTTATAGGAGGTGGAGGAACTATGAATGCTGAAGCAGCATTGCTTGGAATTCCAACTATTTCATGCTTTCCAATAGAGCCGACTTATGTTGAAAAATTCTTAATAAAAAAAGGATTAATAGAAAAAATATTGGATCAAAAAAAGATTTCATTAAAAATCTTAAAAATTCTTAAGAATAAAAATTTAATAGAGAAAAATAAAGAAAAAGCTAAGCAATTGCTGGAAAAAATGGAAGATCCATTACAAAGAATAGTGAATGAAGTTGAAAGCCTAAGCTAGCTATAAACCATTTATCTAATTTGCATAGAAAATGCGATATCCTTATCGATTTCTTTATAAGGACAAACTATTACATCTTCAGCTAAGCTTATGTTATCATGGATAAAAACTCCCCCAGAAATTATGCATCCTTTTCCAATTTTTACATTTTTACCTATGTAAACTTTTTCTCCTATTATTGCGCCAGTTATAGAAGAGAGCTCTCCAATGTAAGAGTTGTTGAATATTATAGTATTCTCAATTTTAGAGCCTTTTTCAACAATTGTTCCGCTATTTATTATTGAGTTTGGACCTATAATCGAATTTGATTTAACTTCAACTCCTTTTTTAATCAAAATTGGAGGAATAAGCTTTACAGTAGAATCTATTAATGTTCCTTCCTCGATAACAAGGCTTTTTTTATAGAAATTGCTTAATAAAATTTTATTTGCTTCAATGAAATCCTCTATTTTTCCTATATCAAACCATAACCCTTTATATAGGTACCCATAGATTTTCCCTTCTTTAACAAGCCTAGGGAAAACTTCTTTTTCTATGCTTACTTTTTTTCCACTTGGAATATACTCAAATATTTCTGGTTCCATTATATAAATTCCAGCATTTATTGTTCCAACATTAAGATCCTTGATTTTAGGCTTTTCAATAAAACTTTCAATTTTCATTTTTTCATTAAGCTTAACCAATCCAAAGCGTGAAGGATCCTTAACTTCATAGATTGCTATAGTTACTGAAGCATTTTTTTCTTTATGGAAATTCATCATACTTGTAATGTCTATTTGAGAAATGATGTCCCCATTCATAGCTATGAAAGTATTTTTTCCAATTAAGTCTTTAGCATTTTTTATGGCTCCACCTGTTCCTAAAGGCATTGACTCAAAAGAGAATTTTATACTTAAGCCTAATAAAGCTTTATTGAAGTAATCTTCGATCTTATCTGCCATGTAATTAACTGCTAAAATGATTTCATTTACATTATGCTTTAATAAATTATCGATGTTCCATTCTATTATTGGCTTTCCAGCTATTGGGAACAACAATTTTGGCATAGTACAGCTTAATGGTCTTAATCTAGTAGCATACCCGCCTGCAAGCAATAAAGCTTTCATATTAATTACCTTAATATAATTAAATTCCATTAAATACTTTTAATGAAAGGAATTTATACTCTAGTGTTTATAATAGAAAGGCCTTTAAGAATAAAGATCGGTAAGCTTGGGATAAAGTTTTTTAAAAAAGGAATTTATGCATACGTTGGATCAGGATTAGGAAAAGGATCATTTTCTATGCTAGGAAGAATAGAAAGACATTTAAAAAGAAAGAAAAAAATGTTTTGGCATATAGATTATTTATTGTCTCATAAGTGTGTAAAAATAATTGAAGTCTTCTATGCTAAAACGAATTTTAAGATAGAGTGTATACTGAATAAAGAAATTGAAAAAACGTTTAAAGGAAAAATTCCTATAAAAGGTTTTGGATCATCTGATTGTAATTGTAAAGCTCATTTAATTTGGCTTGGAAATATAGGCATAATCAAGCAAGTTAGAATGTTAATGAAAAAAGCTTATGCAAATGCTGGATTAAAAATCATAAAAACTATTAAGTAATAGCTTTTGCTTCACTCCATTTTTTATAAAATGCATCGATAAAAACTTTAATTAAGCCTTTATTCCTTGTATAATGAGGTTTATAATGAATTGGTTGGCTTACATCTTTTCTAGTTGCCCATATTAAAAACACTAGTTCTTCTTCATCTCTTAAAGTGCCTCTTAAAGGATACCATTCATCTAAGCCATACCTTACTTCAATTCCATTCTTTTTAAGCTCATAAGCTCGCTTTATAGAGGCTTCATCCTTTGCAATCATTAAAACTTTAACTTTTACTTTTTTACTTAAAGCTTCAGTTAGCTCTTCACGAACTTTTTCATACCACCCAAAAGTTGCTGCAAAAATTAAGATTTCTTTTTCAGCATTTTTTATCAATTCAATAGTTTTTGCTTCCATATCGCTTAAGCCATCCATAGGATCAAGAATATCCTCAGGCTTAATACCAAATCTTTTTTCCCAATAGATTGGTTCCAATATTTGCTTAAGCTTTGAAATAGATTTTTTAAAATCTTCAAGCTCTTTTTCTAGTTCTTTCCTTTTTTCTTCAAGAATTTTAGCAAGAGATTTTTTAGGAGGAAAAACTTCAAGTCTATTGCTAACTACACTTACTAATCCTTTATTAACAAGGTTCCAAATAGCATCTTCAATTAAATCTTGTTGAACATTATAACTGCTTAAAATGCTATCAAGGCTTTCTCCTTTTGGCTTATTCAATAGACTTTCATATATAGATGCCTCCAATTCTGTTAAACCAATTTCTTTAAGCATCTCAAGAATTTTTTCATACATAATTCTATTTCCCCTTATAGTAAATTTTATCTTTTAGTACTTTTAATAATTATCGTGAAAAGCATGCTATAGCTTTGTTTAAGAATGAAATAGCCTATTAAGGTAAAACAGAAATGAACATTAAAACAGTTGATGAAATATTAAAAGAAGTAATAAAAAGGTACAATAAAGACCCAAAAGAGTGGAAAGTTTTTGTTGGAAAAGATAGAAGTGGACACTATGATTTACTCATAACTCATAAATCACAAATTTGGCTTATTAAAGGCGAACAAATCAATCCATTCAAATGGATAGGCTATGGAATAGAGCAAAGTATAGAAAATGATGAAAAAATCAAAAAATTTCCTTCTTTCCAATTTGGTTTTAGGCCATTACCTAAAGAGAAGATTGAGGAATTATCAAAGATTATCGAGGATCATGAAAAAATGAATGAATTTATTTTGAATTTGTTAAATACTCAACCAAAGCCTATTCATGAAATTAAAAGTCCTTTAGTTGTTCAAGGTCCAATAGTTTACTCTTCTAAGCCTTTGGAAATCATTAGCGAGGAGCAAAGAAAGTTAAGCAATAAGCTTAAGGATGAGCTTGAAAAACTAATCTATAGAAAGTATAGCCAAATAAAAACTCTTTATATATGAAAACTCTATAGTTTAGTACTAAGGTGTGTTGAATAAATGATAAAAAAGGAATCCATAATCGAGGCATTAAAGGATTGTTATGATCCTGAAATACCTATAAATATAGTAGATCTAGGATTGATTTATGATGTTAAAATCGAGGATGATAAAGTTTACATAAAAATGACTTTGACTGCACCTGGTTGTCCAATGCATTCTTTAATAGCTGAACAAGTTAAACAAGCAGTTGAAGGAGTTGAAGGAGTTAAAGAAGCATTTGTTGAAATAGTATGGGATCCTCCATGGTCACCAGAAAGAATGACAGAAGATGCAAAGAAATTATTAGGCATTAAATAAAATTTAAAAAGGATGTTTTTGTTTTCAAAAAATCTTTGTGTAATTATACCTACATACAATGAAAAAAACAACATTCAAACTTTAATAGATTCTATTCAAGAAGTATTTAAGAATCAAAATTTAAAAGGTTGGATATTAATAATCGATGATAATTCCCCTGATGGTACAGGTAAAATCGTTGAAAGAATGAAAAGTATATATAAGAACTTAATACTAAAGCATAGACCTAAAAAGCTTGGAATAGGCTCAGCTTGTGTTGAAGGATTCGCTTATGCAATTAATGAGTTGAATAGCGATATACTCATAAGCATGGATGCTGATCTTTCTCATGATCCAAAATACCTAACAGATTTTTTATTAAAAATCTATGAAGGTTATGATGTAGTTGTTGGAAGTAGAAGAATAAAAAATGGGAAAGTAATAGGATGGAATTTTTATAGAAAGTTGATGAGTTATGTAGGCAATGCATTAGCTAGATGGTTATGCGGAGTAAAAATTAAAGATGCAACTAGCGGATATAGAGCCTACACTAAAGATTCTATTATAAAAGCAGGATTAAGCAAAATAAGCTCAGAAGGCTATGCTTTTCAAGTTGAAATGCTTTTTAGATGCCAAAAAGAAAATTTAAGGATCATTGAAGTCCCAATAACTTTTATCAATAGAAAAACTGGTA
>JAVZFM010000053.1:0-10062 GCA_038872815.1 Bathyarchaeia archaeon | reverse complement strand
AGATGATGAGAAAGTTAAAAAAATATACGAAGAATGCATAAGTGGAAAAAGGCTTTGTGGAGATTGTAAGCGTGAAGTCTCAGAGTATGTTGAAAAATTCTTGAAGGGGCATCAAAGAAAGCGAGAGCGATTAATGGATAAAGCCATAGAATTGCTTAAAGCATCAAAAAAGTAGATTCTTAGGTGATTACATTGATTGATAAAAAAATTTTAAACTATTATTTTCAAGCTGGTAAAATAGCATCAAAAGTTCGGGATATGAGCAAAAGCATTGTTTATGAGGGCATAAGCATTTTAGAACTATGTGAAAAAATAGAAAAAACAATAACAGATCTAGGTGGAAAACTAGCTTTTCCATGCAACATTGGCATAAACGAAATTACAGCTCATTATACTTCGCCTATAAACGATCCTTTAAAGTTACCTAAAAATTCTATTGTAAAGATAGACATTGGGGTTCATGTAGATGGCTATATAGCTGATACAGCTATTACCGTTTGCTTCAATCAAGAACTTTATTCATTAAAAATTGCTGTAGAAGAATCTCTTGATAGAGCTATCAAAAATTTGAGACCAGGTATTCGAAACTCAGATATAGGCGCTATAATTCAAAAAACAATTAATGATTATGGCTATAAACCAATTCAAAACTTAACTGGACATTTGATTGAAAGATATTCTCTTCATGCTGGAAAAAGCATCCCGAATGTTTTTACTTTTACGTCTTCAAAAATTAAAGCTGGTGAAGTTTATGCAATAGAGCCTTTTGCAACTTTAATTTATGGGGCTGGAAAGGTTATTGATTTAAAAGAAGCTTACATTTTCAAGTATGTTAAGGAAAAAGGTGTTAAATCTCAAACTAGTAAAAAATTAATAAGTTACATAAAAGAGAATTTTAAAACTCTCCCTTTTGCAAAAAGATGGTTAAAAGAATTTTATGATGAAAAATTTAATGAATGCTTTAATGAACTTTTGTTTTCAAGATGTATAATGGCTTATCCAGTATTGATCGAAGCGAATAAAATGCCAGTTGCTCAAGCTGAGCATACTGTTTTAGTTACTAGCAATGGTTGTGATGTAATAACTCAACCTTAAATTATTTTCCTTTTTCTTTCCTCGTTAAAAATTGCTGAAATATACATAATACCATCACATTGTTGGCATTTACCAATTTGTTTATGAATATAATCTCCTACGCTAAAGTCTCTAATTATTTTAAAACCACATTTTTCGCATACAATGGTTGTAATTATTTTACTCATAGTATAGAAAAGTTCTAGCCTTCTCCTTATTTGCATCAACGATACTATTGCCAAAATTATTCCTACTGAGCTAGCTATTAATCCATAGTAAAAATTCTCTAATCGTCCTTCAGAATAATGCATAAGCGAATTTTGCAATAACCAAATTGAGTAAATAAGAATTATTATGCTAAATATGGTTGTTATGTATACATAACCTTTTCCAGGCTTTTTCTCCATTTTATACACCTTATTGACCTATTCCTACAGTATTGCCTATTCCAGCTACTAGAACGGTATCTCCCTCTTTTGTTCTTTCCAAAATCAATTTTTTAATTCTTTCTAAAACTTTTTCAGTTGATTCAAATATTTCTTTTTTCATTGGCGTTATTGCTTCTTGGATGCTTTGCTTTATTATAATTGCATAAAGTGGTATTTTATACTTTGTTGCCTCCTCCTCTATTTTATACTTTTCAGTCCCAATTCCTCCTATAGCTGCACCTATTCCCTCACTTATTTCTCCACTAGCCTCACCCTCGTATTTAACAGCTGCATCCACCATTATTATCATTGCCAATTTCCCATCATTCTCTTCTATTATTCTCTTAACAGCATCTCCAGGCTTTCCAACATTTCCTCCAGGTCCCTCAGCCTTTAAGGCTAGAATTTTCCTTCCCTCAAGCATTGTTTCAGCTACAACAATATCTTTCTCTATTTTTCTTTTTACACTATTTCGCATTAGCTTTGATGCTACTAAAGCTCCAATTCCATCTCCTATTGGTATTCCCTGCGCAAAAGATTTTAAAGCCCCTCTAATAGCTTCAGCTTCTTGCATTATTATTGGAAGCAACATTTGCAATTGTAAAATTATAAAATAGCTCATAGTTTTTTTCCCTAAAAGATAGTAATGTCTAATTATTCTGTAAATAGTATTCAAAGCTAAAGAAGCTTCCACTAAGTTTTCCAAGTTATTTAACTGCGCTTCATCAGCTTCAGGCGCAATTCTTCTTACATCATCTTTAAACTTAGTATCTCTAACATCTAGAAGATGGTCAAGCTTCCAAATTATCCCAGAAGGATCCATATTAACTGGGGTAATTAAAAATTGTTCAAGCAATACATTTATATAAGGTGTAGGATCTTCTTTTGGTTTACCAACCTCCTTTATAGTTTTTATTGAAAGCTCTTTTCCTTCATTTTTCATAAACTCTAATTTTTTTAAAGCACTACTTATTTCCCATAACATCACTCTAACTTGAATTTTTTGTCCAAAAAATATGAATATAATAAATGAAAGATAGAAAATCATAGTAAGCAAATTACTAAGGTTATCCACTTCTTTAAACGGAAAAATTTGTAAATTCATAGTTTTGATGCCCCATTTACTAAATAACTAAAAATGTAGTTTTCAAAGTTATAAACATTACTAAATTTTTAGAAATGGAGTTGGCAGCTATTCGGGCCTCGCATGGGCTTTCGCACCACACTACTACCCGAATCGCCTAGGAGATTCACTTCCGTGTTCGGAATGGGAACGGGTCCTAGCTCCTAGCTATGGCCGCCAACTCCATTATAAAAATTGTTATAAGTTACTTTTAAGCATTACTTTAATCTGAAAATAAGTATTTAGCTTATAAGCTTTATAGGGAGCGCTTATGAATCCAACAGAAAAACTTTCTTTAATAAATAGAAACGTTGTTGAAGAAATAGTGACGCTTAATGAATTAAAAAGCCTTCTAGAGTCTAGGTCTAAACCAAGAGCTTATTGGGGTTTTGAATGCTCAGGTATGATGCATTTAGGAATGGGACTTATTTGTGGTAGTAAAATAAAGGATATGATTGAAGCAGGTTTTGAATTCATAATATTCCTTGCTGATTGGCACTCTTGGATAAACAATAAGCTAGGTGGAGTTATGGAAAACATACGTATATGTGGAGAATACTTTAAACAATGCTTTGAAGGCTTAGGAATCCCTCAAAATAAAGTAAACTATGTATGGGCTTCTGAATTGGTTAAAAATGTAGAATATTGGGAGAGAGTTATAAAAATAGCTAAACAAGCTTCTCTTAATAGAGTTTGGAGAGCCCTTCCAATAATGGGTAGAGAAATGGAATCCATGGATATAGATGCAGCTAGTATTTTTTATCCATGTATGCAAGCTGCAGATATATTTCAAATGGATATCGATGTAGCTTGTGCTGGTATGGATCAAAGAAAAGCTCATATGTTAGCAAGAGATGTTGCAGAAAAGTTAAAATGGAAAAAGCCTATTTGCGTACATACGCATTTATTAATGGGGCTTAAAGCTCCAACTCATTTCAAAAAAGCTAAATTCGATGAAAACATTGAAGTAAGTAGTCAAATTGAATCAAAAATGTCTAAAAGCATGCCTGGAAGTAGTATATTCATTCATGATTCTCCAGAAGAAATTCGAAAAAAAATTCAATCAGCTTATTGTAAACCAAAAGAATTAAAGTTTAACCCAATAATGGAATTGGCTAAGTATATAATTTTTCCAGAACTAAAAGAATTACAAATAGAAAGACCTCTTAAATATGGAGGACCTATAAAGTTTAAAAGCTATGAAGAACTTGAAAATGAGTACTTAAATGGAAAAATTCATCCTCAAGACATTAAAAATAGTGTTGCAGAATCATTGATTAAACTTTTAGAAGGAGTTCGTAAATACTTTGATAAAAAACCTGAGCTTCTTGAGGAAATGAAAAAAATCGATATTACAAGGTAGGTAAGTTTATAATATGTCAATGGATGAAAAAAGACTGGAGAAGATTTCAAAATTAATTGAAAGAATGGCACTTCAATGCGAACGTGGAATTCCATTGATAGTGGAGGGAAGGAAAGATGAATTTACGCTTAAACAACTTGGAGTAAAAGGAAAAATATTCATGATAAAAAGCCATGGTGAAAGCCTACTGACTTTTTTAGAAAAACTAAACAGGTTTAAAGAAGTAATAATTTTAACAGATTTTGATAAAGAAGGAAATGAATTGGCCTCTTTAATAATTGATGAGCTTTCTAGGAGAGGTATAAAAGTAAACGATGAGTTAAGAAATAAACTTAAAAAACTAGTAAACTCAGAAGTAAGCTCTATAGAGGATTTAAAATGCTTTTTTGAAAGATTAAAATCAAAAACATTTAATAGAAGACTTTACACAACAACGATGCATATAAAGCTATAAAGATATCTAAACAATTAATAGTTTTAGACAACCGATTAAAGAAACTTCAAATATGGCGTTTTACTTTTATCATATTAGATTTTAGCATGATCGATTTAATGAAAAGAGGTGAAATTATTTGACTGAATCTTCCTATACGCCAACTACAAAGTATATCATTAAAGCAAAGTTTGATGTTGAAGGCGTAGTTGAGAAGCCTGATGTTATTGGAGCTATTTTTGGACAAACTGAAGGACTTTTCGGTCCTGAATTGGACCTTAGAGAACTTCAAAAAAGTGGAAGAATTGGTAGGATAGAGATAGAGTTAGAGTCAAAAAGAGATAAAACTACAGGAAGGATATTAATTCCATCTAGCCTTGATAAAGTTTCAACAGCAATTATAGCTGCAGCAATAGAAAGTGTAGATAGAATAGGCCCTTGTGATGCAAAAATAACTTTAGAAAAGATAGAGGATGTAAGGGAGGAGAAAAGAAAAGCCATCATGGATAAGGCTAAGGAGATTTTAAGAAAATGGGTTATTGAATCTACACCAAGCACAGAAGAAGTTTTAAAAGAAGTTTCAGAAGCAGTTAGAATAGCTGAAGTTGTAAGCTATGGTCCAGAGCAACTTCCTGCTGGTCCTGGAGTTATTGGAGAAAGTTCAATAATAATAGTTGAAGGAAGAGCTGATGTTATCAATTTGCTTAAATGTGGTATAAGAAATGCTATAGGAATTGAAGGCACAAAAATACCTAAAAGTATAATTGAGCTATCTAGAAATAAAGAAACTATAGCTTTTCTCGATGGGGATAGGGGTGGAGATTTAATCTTAAAAGAGTTGCTTCAAGTAGCCGATATAGACTATGTAGCTCGTGCACCACTTGGTAAAGAAGTGGAGGAGCTTACTCCAAAAGAAATAATGAAATGTTTAAGGGAAAAAGTTCCAGCTGAACAAATAAAAGTTGAAAAAACAGAGCCATTAAAAGTTCCAATTCCAGTAAACCTAGTTGAAATTTCTAATCAATTAAAAGGAACTTTAGAGGCTTTAATATTTGATAAAAATGGAAAAGAAATAATGAAACTTCCAGTAAGTGAACTGGCTGAAAAACTTCAACAAATAGAAGGGGCTTATGTATTATTGTTCGATGGAGTAATAACTCAAAGAATATTAGACATAGCTGAAGAAAAAAACATAAATTACATAATTGGTGATAGGCTATCAGAAGTTGTTAGACGCCCTGTAAGCATAAAGATAATGACCTTTTCAGATCTTTCATAAACTAATCAAGCCTTAATTGCTTAGATCCTATCAATTCACTCTCGCTTACATTGAAAATGCTTAATATTCTAGAAGCAACTGGTAGAATTTGATTATTTATGTAATATTCATAATCAATTTCTTCTATACTTGCAAAAATGTAAGGCTTAGCTTTTTCAAAAAGTTTTCCAGGGCCTTTCACTATAACATAACCAACTTTGTCGCCCGGACTAACTTCCCAACCTTCTTTAACCAATTTTTTTGCAACTTCTATATGTGGTGATCTAACTTCATATTCTTCAATAGGCTTCGATATAGCTTTCCAAATTATTAAATCTTTCAATGGTACTTTTTTAGCATTTAAATCTGCTATATATTGCCTAACAAACTCTATAGCTTTTTTTGGAGTTTTTTCTTTTAAGATTAACTCAAGAACTTTTTCTTGAACTATCCTAGAAGCTTCAGACCAATCTCCTCTTACTACTTCAAGACCTACTACATCTAAACTTCCATCTAATAGAAGACCTGCATATCTTTTTTTCGCCTCAGTAAAAATTATTCTTTGGTATATTTTGTCTGTTTTTATTTCTAAACCTAATTTTTCTTTTATTGCCTCTAAAAGCTTATTTATTTTATTTCTATCATTTTCTACAAATATGCTATCTGTATCTCCATAGATGACTTTTAATTCAAGTTTTTTTGCTATTTCAATAACTTCTTTAATTGCAGCTCTTCCAAGAGCAGCAGTAGATTCAGCAACTTCTCGCATGTACCATCTAGCACCAACCCATCCAGCATAACCATAGCATGCATTTGTTATTATTTTTATAGCTTTTTCCCTCTCTTTCAAGATTTTAAATTCAAAACTTTCAGGACTTAAGTTCGAAATCTTCTTTTTTATTTCTTCTCTTGCATTTATTAAGCGTGAAAGAATTACTTTATAAAAGCCACTCATATCTTTTCTAAATTTATGGCCTACTTCCGGAATAACTATAACATCTTTATTCAAAAGTTTTTCATGATCTTTAACTAATGTATCAGGGGATACATTGTACAGTATCATTAAGTTTGGATACATAGAGCTAAAGTCTAAAACAGCTATGTTTTCATGCAATCCAGGTTTTGGTTTAAGCACTAAAGCACCTTTGTAGGGTATGTAAGGTTGTTCTGATCTACGTGGAATAAGCTCATTAAGCCTATATGCTTCTTTCATGATGTAGTTGTCTACTCTAAAACCAACAGCAGCTGCAAACAATTGATCAAGCGGTAAACCAGTTAAAGCTGAAAGTTGCATAGCAAAATCTATTATAGCGTTATAAACTCCTAGGATAGATTCGGCATTTTCCATAGAATATTCAATTAACTTATCTCTTTTGTTATTCCAATACTCTAGATAATCTATTTCTTCTATTATTGTTCTGTCCTTTTTGCTTTTTACTCCAAAAAATTCAGCTATATTCTCAATGCTTTTTATTTTTACTTCATAAATTTCTTCAGCAAAATCCAATAAATCTATGTTTGCTCTTCCAGTAATCGATACATGACCAAAAAGGCTTGTATGGGGTTCTCCATTTACTCTATCGATTTTTAAGCCCAATCCATGAACTTTTGCTCTAGTAAATAAGTAAGCCCAATCAACTTTATTGTTTCCATATCCAACTATTACATCTGGATTATAATCTTTAATCAGTTTTATAAAATCCAAGATTATATCTTTATCATCAAAATTTGATGCTATGAACTGATATTTTTTTCCTTCATTGTTTAAAGCCGATACTATGGCTATTGGGTCTTTACTAGGCTTAGGACTTCCAATTTTACTAAACTTTATACATGAAAAAGCTAAAACTCTTAAAGAAGGCTTTTTTGAATAATCAATTGCTATTGGAGTACTTTTAGCATCATAAACTTCATCAACATTGATTCCATTTGGTTTTGAAGCTTTTTCAACCTTAACCTCATGCCATCCACATGGTTGAAGATAATTGGTTATTATATAATGAAGGGTAAATCTAATATCGTCTTCAGCTCTATCCTTTATGCCATTAATTTTTCCTAAGGCTTCTGAATACTTTTGAACGCACTCAGGATTCTTGCATATAACTTTTATGGCTTTAATTGGTTTTCCAAAAAAATTCTTAGGAATAACTTCAAAATTTTTTATTTCTGGATAAAGATTTTTCTCTTTATTAATTCTTTCTATTATTTCGTTAATTTTTGCATCATTTTCAGGTATTAAATAAAAAAATGGAAAAAATGATTTATCACGTATCAAAATCCTTTTTTCTTGAGAATCTATTCCCCAAAGCCTTATTTCTGGAATTCCATTAACGACTTCATGGTTTATGTCTAACAAGAAAAACTTGATATTCATTGTAAACTCTTCCCAATATTTATTTTGAGTAAAAAGCTTAGATAAAAATTTTGAACTAAATCTCTATAGTTTTTCCTATGTTTTCCTTAATAGCCTTTTCATAAACTAGTTTTGCTGTTGAAATATCTTGAATTGCAAGCCCAACAGATTTAAAAACAGTTATTTCATCTTTAGACTCTCTTCCAGGCTTTTTTCCAGTTATTACCTCGCCAAGTTCTGCATAAATTGCTTTAGAAGATATTAAACCTTTTTTTATAGGGATTATTAAATCTCCAGCCTCATTTAACGTAGCCTCTTTAGAGTCCACTATTATTTTTGACTTTTTAATCGTTATTTCATCTAATTCCCTTGTATCTGGCGTATGAGCGCCTATAGCATTTATATGTACTCCTTTTTCTAGCAACTCACCGTTAAAAACTGGATTTTTAGAAGTAGTTGCTGTGATTATGATATCGCTTTCGTATACAGTTTCTTTTGGATTATTAACTGGAATAGCTTTGATTCCAGTTTTTTTATAAATTTCTTCACAAAAAATCTTCATTTGAGAAGGAATTAAATCATAAACCTTTATTAGCTCTATATTTCTAACTTCTTTTACAGCTAATATGCAATACTTTCCTTGTGTTCCAGCTCCAAACACTCCTAAAGTTTTTGAATCTTTATTGGCTAAGTATTTAGTTGCTACTCCAACAACGGCCCCAGTTCTCATAGCAGTTATGTAAGTTCCATCCATTAAAGCCAATAGCTTACCTGTTTTTGAATCATGAAGTTGAATGGTTGCCAATATTGTTGGTAACCCATACTTTATAGGATTTTGTTTATATACAGTTACAACTTTTAAGCCTAAAGAATCCATACTGCCACCAATATAAGCTGGCATAGATAAAAGCGAGCCATTGTATTGCTTAATATTTACGCAAATCCTTAATGGCATTACAACATTTTTTAAAGCAAATTGCTTAAAAGCTTCCTCTATGATTTTAATTGTTTCTTTCATGCTTAAAATAGATTCAATATCATGTTTATCGAGTATAAGCGTCAAAATTATCACCATTTCATGTAACAAGAAATATTAACTCTCTTTAATATTTTTTCAACCATTTATAGAACGAATGCCCAGAAAACCAAGAACTTTAGTTCTGGGATAAATGGGCAAGACTTAAATATTTAAGATGTGTTTTAGTCTTTAAAGGGATATTCCTTTACAGAGAGATGCTTAATAAACAGTTATGGGAAAGGTTTTAGCGTTAACATAACTCTTAACGAGTACTTTTGGCTCATTAAGTGGTATCTCAGCTTCAATCCCAAGTCTAAAAAATTCCTTCATAAGAATGGTTACGGGATGGCTAAGAGGCTTTTTAACTTAATAATGCGCCAATTCAGACGTTAAGAGAGAAAGCCGTTGAAATATTGAAGAGCTTTGAGAAAACAAGATGTTCCAACTATCAAGAGAGTTTCAATATGTTTTGATAAGAGATTCTATAGTTTCTCGAAGACAACCAATGTTTTAACACCATACTGATTAACTCGAATAAAAGAGAAAGAGCATCGATACCAATAGTGTTCGGAGAAAAGCAGATGTCTAGAATAGAAGAAGTATTCAAAGATAAATGGCAGTTTAGTATGCTCATTTTATCCTAAAAAAAGACTGCTGAACTCGTTGAGGAGTTAGAAACGATAATAGCGATAGATAGAGAAGAATGGAATCTGGGCTGTAGTCACCATATCAAGAAGTAATCCCGAAAAGCCTTTGAGTAGTTAGTTCTGGCATGGTAAGGAGATAAAGCGCATAAGAGGGCTACTCTCACATTAGAAGAAAACTTTAAGAGAAGAGTTGATTTGGTTAATAGGTTGAAGTCAAATAAAGAGACAAGGGTACATCTAAAACATGCTACAGATGCAAGCATGATGCCCAATTTAAGGGAAAGCTGTTCAAATGCCCGAAATGTGGAATAAAGGACGACAGAGGAAAAGTCAGATAGCGACATAATACACAAGATAAATAGGCC
>JAVZFM010000052.1:0-10108 GCA_038872815.1 Bathyarchaeia archaeon | reverse complement strand
GGCGTTCATTAACTTGTTTAAAACTTCTTCTTTCATGAATTCACCAGCATTTCCAAACAGTATGAATCGTATATAAATTTATTGAGGGCAAAGAAGCGCTGTTTTTCATAAAAAAATAAATATAATAAGGTGTAGTAATTTTCTGAAGTGCTTGCTAATGGTTAACAAAGTTAGACTGTTTCATGCAGTAGATGTGCATGGAAGCGAAATGGTTTGGCGGAAGTGGCTCTCCATTCCCAAAGTGCATAAGGCAGACATCTTATTGTTATGTGGCGATTTAACAGGGAAACTAATAATACCAATAATTGAGGAAAGCCCTGGACGATATAAAACGATGGTTTATGGAAGGTGGATTAACGCCAGCGGCGAAGATGAGCTAAAAAAGTTAATGGACAAAATCACTTTCAGTGGATTTTACACTCATGTCTGCAACCAAGAAGAGTACGATGAACTAATGAAGAATCCTAAAAGGGTTGACGAATTATTCCGCAATTACATGAGGGAAAGGCTTCAAAGATGGCTTAGCATGGTAGACGAAAAACTGTCTAAGGATGTTACTGTTGTAATGATGCCTGGAAATGATGACTTCCAATATGTAGATGAAATAATAGAAAGCTCATCATACGTTAAAAACCTTGAAGGAAAAGTTTATGATATTGGTGAAAGGTGGCAGCTTGGTGGAACAGGATACTCTAATATAACTCCATGGAAATGTCCAAGAGATGTACCTGAAGATGAATTATTTAATAGGCTAGAAAGTTTAGCTGCACAAGTTACAGATATGAATCATTTCGTTTTACATACTCATTGTCCACCATACGATACTAAGCTTGATCAAGCGCCTCAATTAGATGAAAATCTTAAAGTTGTTTATAAAGGTGGCGGAACAATGCTTGTACCCGTTGGTTCAACAGCTGTGAGAAAATTCATAGAAAAATACCAATTTCCACTTGGACTTCATGGGCATATTCATGAATCAAGAGCTGTTGATAGAATAGGTAAAACTTTAGTAATTAATCCTGGAAGTGAATATATAACTGGCACATTAAGCGCTGTACTAGTAAATTTGGATGAGAAAGGAGTAAAAGGGTACAGGTTTATCTTAACTTAAATTCCTTAAAATAATTTATATTACTTCAGTTGATAGTTTGTTTAAGGGTAATATCTTTATTTAAGCTCACTATAGGTGAAGGGGGATTAAAAATTGGTGAGTAGAGAAATAGCTATTGCTAAAGCTGAAGAAATGGTTAAACTAGCGGAAGAAGCGGGAATACCATTAAGAATTATTGGTGCGACAGCAATATATATTCATTCTCCAAACCATGCCTACATCCATGAATCTTTAAAAAGGGAAATATCTGATGTTGATTTTATTTCTTACAGAAAGTATTGGAATAAAATAAGAGAGCTTTTCCGAAATAATAACTGGGATGAACCTGCTGCTTATATGATGGCTGTTACTGATAGGAACATCTTTATATCTAAAGAGCATGAGGGTTTACATTCAGATGTTTTTTATGATAAGCTATCTTTTTGTCATGATATTCCATTTGAAGGTAGATTAGAGCAAGATTACCCAACAATTCCGCTAGCTGAACTTCTTTTGGAAAAAATGCAAATAGTGAAAATTAATGAAAAAGATATAATTGATACTATAGTTTTACTTGCAGAGCATGATTTAGGAAAGAGTGATAAAGAAACAATTAATCTTGAAATAATAACTAAGTTATTAGCTAAAGATTGGGGCTTTTATTATACTGTAACAACTAATTTAAAGAAAGTTGATGAGTTTGTAACAGGTTATAGTATATCTGAAGAAGACAAAAAAGTTGTTAAGGAAAGAATCTCTAGATTGCTTACAGCAATTGAAAAAGAGCCAAAAACTATGGCGTGGAAAATTCGTGCTAAGGTAGGGCCAAGTAAAAAATGGTATAGAGATTATATAGAAGAAGTTTCAAGACCAGTAGCTGGATATAAATACGAGGAAGTTTAATTCCCCTATTATTTTAATTTAAAAAACCTTATTTAACATACAAACGTTAAACATTAAGTTTAGTTAGGTAATGTTCTCTAAAGAAAGAAGGCTCCTTTAAAACTATTATACCTTTATAATCTACATTAAATAATTTCAATTTCACATCTTTAACAGAAATATTTTTTTTAGAAATAACCTTTAATAACTCATCTATAATCATCTGGTTTATTCGACCGAGTTTAACCTTCTTTTTTTGAGTTTCTTCATAAAATTCTTTAATTTTCTCTTCCATATACCATCTTGCAACAAGCAATCCTCCAACAATAAAGATAATAGTCATCAAAACATCATGTAGATTAAAAATTATTAGTTTTGGTAAAAGCACATTTAATGTAGCTAAAACAATCATAATTAAGAAGAATAATGTTATTAAAATATTTATTATTGGAAGAACAGATGTGAAACGGCGTAATACAGGAGATTTAGCTGGAAGACTTAAAAGAAGCTCAATATCCCCCTTTAAAGATTTCCAGCTAAATTCAGGAATCTTCTTCTCTAAACCAAGTTTATCTATGTAATTTTCTAATTCTCTAAGTCTTCGAAAACGCCCCACTCTTACAGCATCAATAATGCATATAACATTAATGTAATTTTCAATTTCTTCAGGCAATTTTCGTCTTTTAAAAAGCATTTTAACTCGACTCCCTTCTCTTATTTTAGATTATATAATTAGATATAAAGTGATAAAACTGTTCTATATTTATTACACGAATAATTGATTTAACGTCTTTTTTATTTTATTTTAAATTAATTATTTTTCGTTTACAATGACATTTTAGTGTGGTTAACATATATTCAAATATAAGCTCCTGGTTCAATGCATTATTCGGTGGGCCATCACAAATAATAACAAAATATCTGGAAGATTCTTGACAATGAAAGAAAATTGATTGAACATCATGATCAACTTTTCTAGTATACCATGGAAGAACCATACTGTAATCAATTGTAGTCATTTTAGATATATTTTTAATAGCTTCATGGCTATTAATTACTAATTTTTCTTGCTTAATAAGCTCGAATCCCGCTCTACTATATTTCCTTTCTTTTTCAAGTCTTTTTATCGTATCTTTAGCCTGCTCCTCAGCGGTTGTAAATCTTTTTCTAGCTTCGTTAAGATCTCCCCATCCTATAGTTATTGCTACAGCATGATGTAAATCTTGAGTGCAAAACATTACGCTACCATTAGTATACTTCGATCCTTGTTTAACGCGGACTTCCCAGTCTCCAGGGTACAAAACTTCTATATCATAAATAGAAAAAAGTGAGAAATTCAAGTTTTCAGTCATAGAACCTCTATGGGAAGCCTTGATAATAGGCATATACAGCGAAAGCTAAAATATAAATTATAACCGCACCAACAACATATACTTTCCAACTCATTTGTTTATAATCCCCCACGATATATTTTTTGTACAGTACAATCCAACGGTAACTTTTATTCAAAATTAGATATATAAAGCTTACTCTAGAGCATATATGTAACGCTAATGAAAACTTAACATATTTTACAAAAATTTGTTTAAAACTTTAACTTTTTTTTCCTAAAATTTTAACATAATAATTTGTTGCGCTAAAGTTAACTGTGTTAATTAATTTTGAACATGAGGTTCTCCACCGTAAGTTTTATATACTGTAACCCTATAAAAAACTATTTTCACCTGTCTAATACTATTAAAAATGGAAAAAGGTGGAAAATGGTATGAGTGCTGAAAAAAAGCTTTTCGCTCGAAGAGCATCTGGTTTAGTTCGAGTCATTGGACCTTTTGCTGCTCTAGCTTTCGGAGTTCACAATACAAGCCTATCTTATAGTGGAACAATTTCGTTAAGCTGGATTCCAGCTTTATTCCCTGGAACACAAGTTTATTGGCTTTTACTTATTGGAGGAATATGGTGTGGAATTCATGGAACAAACTATGCTATGATTGGTACATTAATGCCAAGGTCTGGTGCTGATTACGTGTTTAATTCGCGTATATGGCGACCAGATTTAAGTTTCGCTTTAAGCTTAACCTATGTGATTTATAGCGCTATAGTATCTGGAACTGAATGCGGAATGAACTCCTGGTGGATGCAAAGCCTCTTTCAAAGCTTAGGCTATTTGTATAATAGACCTGATTGGATTGAGCTTGCCACATGGTTCGTAAGTTTGCAAGGATACATAGTGATGGGAACAATAACAGCTATAGCTCTATTCATCCTAATGATTATGCCTACAAAAATAGTTGTAGATTATATGAACATCACATTAGTGTTAGGAAACCTTATGTACGTTACAATAATGGTTCCTTTAGCTCTAGTGACTCCTGAAGCTTGGCGAGCTGCATGGAATCTTGTTATGGGACCTGGAAACTTTGAAGCAGTTATTGAAACAGCTAAAGCAGCTGGATTGACCTTTTTTGAAACTAAACAAGACCTTATAATTCAAACATTAAATGGCGCTGGTTTAGCAACATTTTGGATATATTATGGTTGGCACATTCCAGTAATCTTTTCCGGTGAAATTAAGGAAGTTGAAAAATCTCTTATGGTTGCTGCTTGGGGAACTGTTTGGATGACAAACTTTTGGTTTGGCGCCGAAAATTGGGCGATGGTTAAATTAACTTCAGTTGAATGGGTTGCTGCTGAAGCATATTTAGCTACAGCTACAGCTGTTATAGGTGGAGTTGGAACCGGACCTGGTGGATTGAAAGTTGGAGCTTGGCCAGCTCTATACTCTTTAGTAGCAATGATTGGGCTTAATTGGCCTAGAGACGCTATAGCAGCCTTATCCTTCTGGATAAACATCAACGAGCTTTTGCTTGAAATAGCTTTACCAGCCTGCTACTGGTTCTATTCAAGCAGATTATTCTTCGCATTCGCTTTCGACAGAATACTACCAGAAAAAATCACTTATCTACACCCAAGACTAAGAAGTCCAGTTATAGCTATGTTAATAATGCTTCTTATAGCTCCAGTGGGAATAATTATACAAGCTGGAGTTGTAGGATTCCCAATGGCTTTCATATATTCAGCATGTCTTGTATGGATTCTAGCAGCAATATGCACAATTATCCTTCCATATAAGAATAAACCGCTATACGATGCTGCACCATGGTGGATTAAAAAATATAGAATGGTTCAAGTAGTTGGAGTGATAACATTAATTATACTACTTTGGAACGTTATTGGTGTTTGGGTATTCCTGCCTCCAACAGCTGCAGCATTAGGTGTAACTCCAGCGATGTTAAGAGACATAGCCATACTTACACTTATAGGCTTTATAATATTCCATGCTTCAAGATACTATAGACTTAAGAAAGAAGGCTTCGACCTAATGGATACATTTAAAGCCATTCCACCGGTTTAAATTAAATAAAACTTCATTTTTCTATTTTTTATTTAATCTTCCTTTATATAAAAGTATAAACTACAGATTCTTTAATTATTGCAGCTAAAGTTATTATTTTAAAACTCACACTATATATTTGGAAATTTTTATTCAGTCCGCCCATCGTTTTTAATCATAGCTTAAAGCTCATTTAAGGCTGAATTCATCATTCACAAATAAATTTCTTAAACTTAACTTATAAGTTTATTGCTAATTAACAATTTAGCCTCCCTCCTTATTTCTAAAGCTTCCTCTAGAGAAATTTCTGCAGTTTTTGCTAATTCTCCCTCAGTTTTAGTTAAAATATCATTTATAACAATCAAGTTTGCTGATGAAAACTTTTTTAAATCTTCCTCCTTAACTTTTCTTAGTATTGTAATAGGATATAATCCCTTATTATTTTCTATCAATTTTTCTATTCCTTGATTTGGAGGATAACTCCAACCGATAATCTTTATTCCTTTACATTTAGCGTATTCTTTAGCTTCTTCAGAAAATTTTGTGTTTGTTATTAACCATGCTTCATCAAATTTTTCGCATAAGCCCTTTTCCCATCCATCTCTTAAATCTAAAAATCTAGCATAAGTATAAAGAATTTCCTTAAGTCCAGTATAAATACCTGGCGAATTATGATACTTGCATTCAACCATTACTTTTTGTTTCTCTATAGGTTTCTCAGCTATAATATCTATTTCATGCGCTACACATAAACCTTTAACAATTTTTCTTAAAGTAGTTTTATAACCTAACTCGTTTAATAATTTAGAAAAGAAAGTTTCAAATGCGAAACCTTCGGGACCAAGCTTCATGATCGCTTCTTTAAGTCTATATTTAATTCCTGCTATAGCATTTTTTGCATCAAGAAATCTTAAAACTTCATTATATATTTCTTTAGTTGTTATTCCATTATAAAGAATTTTTTCAATTTCCTTTATTATTTCTTCAGCCTCTTTTTTAGAAGCACCAGCTTTAATACATGTGTTTTCAATCTTCTTTGGATCGTATAATTCTAGCTTTCCAGTATTTTTCTTAACAAATATTTTTAATATATTTTTATCGCTCAAGAATAAACTCCTCAATTTTCGTCTCAGGTTCTTTAATCTCACTTATAGTCATTTCAATTCTTTCTCCAACATTTATAATTTTATACTCTTTAAGAATTGAAATAGCCTCCTCTAGCCTACTTGATTTTTCTGCGTAAATACTAAGCAAACTTTCTCCTTTTCTAACAGGATCTCCAACTTTTTTATAAAGTTGAACTCCTGCTCCTTTATGTTTTGGTGCTCCAGCATATCTCGCTATTTTTACAAGTCCATAGTTATCTATCCAAGTTACATAACCTTTTTCGTTAGCTTTTAAATCGATTTTATAACATCCAATTGGTATATCATCAATTTTAATGTTTGCTTTTCCTCCTTGAAGCTCTATTATTTCCCTAAGTTTTCTCTCAGCTTTACCTGTTTCAATAGCTTTAATAGCTAAATTTTTTCCATTAGCGAATCCAGCCATATTTAAAATCATTCCAGCTAAATCTGTCACCTTATCAATTAGATCTACGCTTTTTTTAATTCTCATTAAGTTTTCTAATGCTTCTTTAGCTTCCAGTGCAGGCCCTATAGAATATCCAATAGGTTGATTTCCATAGGTGATTGCGCATCGAATTTTCATTCCAAGTTTTTCTCCTAACTCTATAAAATCTTTAGCCAACTGGTTTGCTTCTTCAACAGTTTTTACTTTTGCACCCCATCCACAGGGTATATCTATAACAACAAATTTTGATCCTACAGCTTTCTTTTTACTTAATATAGAAGGAAGTAAAAGAGGATCTAAAGATAAAGGGAATTCAACATTAATAAATATATCATCAGCTGGAGAAAGGTCTAATGCTCCACCCCAAACTATGCATCCATCAGCTTTTTCAACAACTTCTTTCATTTCATTTAAGTTAAGATTTACAGGCATTAATACTTCAGCTCTATCAGCTGTTCCAGCAGCTGAAGTTATTGCTCTTGAAGAACTTTTAGGAATTGTTACTCCGCATGAAGCTACTATTGGGACCAAAAGAAGGGTGGTTTTATCACCTGGGATACCACCTATCGAGTGTTTATCAGCAATTAATTCTTTATTTAAATTTAATGTTTTTCCAGCTTCAACCATAGCTAAAGAAAAATTCATAGCCTCTTCTAAATCTAAACATTTAAAGTTTAACGAGGTTATAAAGGCAGCTATTTCAACTTCACTTAATCTTCCTTCAACAACATCCATTACAATTTCTTTAATCTCTTTTTTATTTAATTTTCTTCCTTTTAACCTGTTTTTAATGTAATCTAAAGATTTAGGTAAAGGCGCAGGGGAAACGTTAACTGTTTCGCCTTCAATAACTTCAAGTTTTTCTTTAACTTCCCTAAATATTCCAATTTCTCCTTTATTTACAACTTTCTTAGTTATATTCGCTATAGCTGTTACTTCTTTATTGTTGTATTCTATTTTAATTCTGCTCAAACTTCTTATGCCAAGTTCTTCAGCATCATCCATATTTAAAACAGATATTAATTTTCCTCCAGCATCTAAATCCACTTCTTTAACTTTAAACTTCAATTTACATTCACCTTTTAGAATTCTTCAATTGGTTTATATGCTTTATACTCAGCTAACTCTTCTGGTGTTAATTCTCCAAAAGATTTTTGCAAAATATAAAATGCTGCTTGAGGTGGAATAATCCCCTCCTCAGTTATAATTGCATCTATATATTCTGGTGGAGTAACATCAAATGCAGGGTTTCTAACTTCGCAATTTAAAATTTCTTTTAATTCTTCATTAGAAATAACTTCTTCTCTATTTCTTTCTTCGATTTGAATTAACTCTCCAATCATTGTTTCAGGACTAAACTTATATGTCTCAGCTGCAACTAGAAATTGAGTTCTTGCTTCATAAGCTGCTAAAGCTATCATTGATGTTCCAATTTTATTTATTACCGCTCCATTAACTGCTATTGCATCAGCACCAACCAGAACTTTATCAACATCATTCATAAAGTATCTAGCTGCGCTATCAATAATTAATATTGTTTTAATTCCTATTTTACCAAGTTGTTTAGCTGTTATTCTACCTTGATATAAAGGTCTAGTTTCCGTAACATAAACTTTAATTTTCTTTCCTTCATCATAAGCTTTTCTTAAAATAGCTATAACTGCTGCACTGTTGCAATGAGTCATTATTGTTTCCCCATCCTCTATTCTTTTAGATCCAAAAATAGCAATTTTATCTAAGGCTCCTTCAGATTTATTTATAAATTCTTTAACTATTATTGAAATTCTATTCTTAAATTCCTCTATTGAAGGATTTTCTTTTAACAATAAATTAGCTTTATGCATAACAAATCTTACACCATTAGGTAAAGAAACAGCTGTTGGTCTAGAAGAAAGAAGCTTTTTTGAAGCTTCACGTAACTCCATAAAGAGTTCATTTGGAGTTTTAGCATTTGAAGCTTCAACTACTTTACCTAAAGTTTCTACAGCAAATCTTGCTATTTTTCCAGCTCCCCTAACTTTCATGCTTTTAATTTCTTCAATAGCTTCATCTAAAAAATTTAAACTATTCAACTTTAAATCCCTTAATGAAAATAAACTTTATAACTCCACTCCATTATAAATCCATTCATGAGTACAGTATTTGCTTTTGTAAAGTTTTTCCGCAAGCTTTAATTCTTTTAAACTTAATGTATCCTCATATAATTTTCCTTCATAAACTTTTTCGAAACCTTTTTTTAAAGCTTCCTTTACGTCTTCTAAGCTTAATTCTTTATTCATAAAATTTTTCAAGTTATTTACATCAAATTTTTTATTAGAAACCCATTTTTCAGAAGGGTTATACTCAGGTTTAAAACAATTTAAAACTTCTTTTAATACTGATAAATTCGCTGAAATAAGAATACAACTATGATAAACTATGGCATTCCATCTTAAAGCTCCAGCAGCACCAGAAACTTTTTTCTCATTAATTAAAATACTACTTGGTTCTTTAAAACTCGGATTTAAACCTAAAATTTTTAAAGCCTCAATTACGCTTAGACAACCCTTCCTAAAAAACTTTTGAATATTTCCTAATGAAATATTTCCCTTATTAACTATTATAGAATAATTTAAGTTTCCTAAATCATGATAAACTGCTCCCCCTCCAGTAAACCGTCTTACAATAGCTACATTATGTTTAATACAAGCATTTAAATCAACTTCAACTTCTACTGATTGGAATCTACCTAAAACGACTGCTCTTTCATTCCTCCAGAATCTTACAGTATTTGATGCTTCACCTTTTCCAACAATTTTTGCAATAGCCTCCTCTAAAGCTATATTATAGTATGGATTAGTGCCCTCAAAATTTACTAAGCGCCAACTAATTGTCTTCAATTGTCTTCATCTTAAAAATTATTATTAAGATAATAATAAGAAGATAAATAAAAAATATAAAAAATAAATTGTCTTAAGCGTAGTGAAGAAAAAAGGAAGGAATAGCAGAATGAGCTTTTTAAAACTTGGTTTTTCAGCAAAAGATGCTGTTAAAGCAGCTGAAAGAAAAGATATTACTATAATTATTGATGTATTAAGATGCAGCTCAACTATAATTTCTTTATTAGCTAAAGGTGCAAAAGAAATTTTTATAGCTAAATCTTTAAGAGAAGCTAGGGAAATTCACTCCAAGTT
>JAVZFM010000051.1:0-10389 GCA_038872815.1 Bathyarchaeia archaeon | reverse complement strand
AAGTAAGAAAGCCAAGAGGCGCTCAAATAAGAATCTATACCATAGGCGCTCCTAGGTATTGTTTTGAAGTTATAACAGAAAACTATATACAAGCAGAAAAGCTGTTAACAAGCGCTATTAAAGAAGCTCTTATATCTATTGAAAGTCTTGGAGGAGAGGGACGCCGTATATCTTGAAAACTTTTATCAAAAAATGCTTTAAATGTAATAGGTATACTCTAAAAGAAATATGTCCACTTTGTGGAGAAAAAACATCTAGCCCTCACCCGCCTAAGTTTTCTCCTGATGATAAGTATGGGCGTTATAGAAAAGAGTTAAAGGGTTCATAATTCTATAGCATAAGTGGTATAAATGTTGAGTCATAAAAAAGGATTGACAATAGTTTTTATTCTAATAATTGTTGGAACTTACTTTTATTATTATGAGAGCCAAAAAGAAAAAATTATTCTAAAAATCTTTCATGCTGGAAGTTTAACAGAGCCTTTAGAAAAAATAGAAAAATATTTTGAGAGCAAATACCCTAACGTAAACATCTTAAGGGAGCCTTCTGGAAGTATAGAGGCTATAAGAAAGTTAACTGATTTAGGATTAGAGGCGGATGTTATAGCTGTAGCAGATTATAGCTTAATTCCTAAAACAATGTTTCCAGATTATGCTGATTGGTATATAATGTTTGCTAAAAATCGATTAGTGTTAGCATACAATGATAAAAGTAAGTATAGAAATGAAATAAATGATGAAAATTGGTTTGAAATATTACGCAAAGAAAATGTTAGATTTGGTTTTTCTAATCCAAACAATGATCCATGTGGCTATAGAGCCTTAATGGCTATTCAACTCTCTGAACTTTACTACAACAATAGTAAAATTTTTGATGAATTGATAGAAAAAAACACTAATATAAAAGTGAAATTTAAAAATGGAGTTTATGCTATAGAAGTACCAGATTCGGCTAGATTACAACCATCTAAAAAAGTATTGATTAGGAATTTTGAAATGGAGCTTATTTCAGCTCTTGAATCTGGAGATATTGATTATTGTTTTACATATGAAAGTGTAGCAAAACAAAATAATCAAATTTTCTTAAAGCTTCCATCAAAAATAGATTTTAGCAGTATAGAAAATGCAAGCTTTTATAAAAATGTTCAATTGTATTTACCAAATGGAGAAATAGTCATAGGGAATCCAATAGTTTATGGAGTTACTATACCAAAAAATGCATTAAACAAAAATTTAGCATTAGAGTTTGTAAAACTTCTTATAAGTAAGGAAGGCCAAGAAATATTTTCAAGTTTAGGCCAAGAACCTCTTGTCCCAGCAATAGCTGAGGGAAATTTGCCAAATGGGTTAAAACCATACTTTAATGGTGAGTAAATTATGATTAAGAACACTTTAATTTTATTTTGGATTACAAGTTCAATCGTTTTAATATTTGTCTTACTTATACTTGGAGCTCCTATAGTAGCTCAAATTCTAGATTTCAATAATTTTCTAGAAACCATTAAGGACTTAACTGTTTGGAGTTCTATTTTTCTAAGCATATACGCTGCTTTTATTTCAACTTTAATAGCTTTTATACTCGGAGTCCCATTAGCGTATTTGCTTGCAAGAGAAAAATTTTTTGGTAAATCGATGATCGAGGGGATAATCGATTTACCGATGGTTATTCCGCATACAGTTGCTGGAATAGCTATTTTAACAGTATTTGGAGCTCATGGATTGATTGGACAATTTTCACTAATTAAATTTAGAGATGCTATACCAGGCATAATAGTCGCTATGCTTTTTTTATCGATACCATTTCTTGTCAATTCAGCTAAAGAGGGTTTTAAAAGTGTTGATCCAAGGTTAGAGTATGTTGCAAGATCGCTTGGAGCTTCAAAACTTGAAGTTTTTTTCAAAATAACATTTCCATTAGCTTTTAGAAGTATCATAACTGGAGCAATTATGAGTTGGGCTAGAGCTATAAGTGAATTTGGTGCAATAGTGATTGTTGCCTATTACCCAATGGTTGCATCAGTTTTAATATATGATAGATTTTTATCAAGGGGTTTATTTGCTTCAAGACCAATTGCAGTTTTGTTATTATTGATTTGTTTATCGATATTTATAGCGCTAAAATTTTTAGTGAAGAAAAAATGATTAAGATCGATGATTTATGGAAAAGTTTAGGAGAATTTTCCCTTAAAGGAATAAATCTAGAAGTAAGCAATGGAGAATATTTCATTATTTTAGGACCTATAGGTTCTGGAAAAACGCTTTTATTAGAAACTATCGCTGGATTTCATTTTCCTGATAAAGGATCAATTTTTATAAATGAAAACGAAATCACTTTTTTACCGCCTGAAAAAAGAAGCATAGGATTTGTTTATCAAGATTATTTGCTTTTTCCTCATTTAAGCGTTAAAGAAAACATTCAATTTGGACTTAAAATTATGAAATGCTCTAAGCTTGAGGTTGAAAGGAGAACTAAAGAACTTACAAATATGCTTAAAATTTCTCACCTTTTAGATAGATATCCTGAAACACTTAGTGGAGGGGAGCAACAAAAAGTTGCTTTGGCCAGAGCATTAGCTCCAAATCCTAAAGTTTTATTATTGGATGAACCTTTAAGTGCTTTGGATGTTGAAACAAAAAAGGCTTTAATTTATGAATTAAAACGAATTCATAATGAATTAAAAACAACCATTATTCATGTTACCCATGATCAATCAGAGGCCATTCAAGTTGCTGATAAAATCGGAGTAATGATAGATGGAAAAATAATTCAAGTAGATTCTCCTGAAAGAATTTTTTCTTATCCAAAAAATTGCCAATTAGCTTCATTCCTTGGGTTTGAAAACATGATTAAAGGAATCATAGAATCAAAAAAAGAAGGAATAGCTTTAGTGAATATCGATGGAAAAATAGTTGAAGTACTTTTAAACAATGAAAACTATGATGCAGGCGAAGAAGTATTAGTTTGTATTCGTCCAGAAAACATAGCGATATTTAAGGAAAACATTAGAAAAACAAGTATAAGGAATAAATTTGATGGGTTAATTACTAGCATATCATCTCTTGGAGCATTGAGAAAAATAGAGATAGATTGTGGATTTAAACTCATATCTTATATAACAAAGACTTCAATGGAAGAACTTGATCTTAAAATAGGAGATAAGGTAAGTGCATGCTTTAAAGCTACAGCTATTCATTTAATAAAACAATAAAAATCTTAATTGTTATGTTTTGATTTTATTATAAGAATTGGGCCTTCTTTACCAACAACAACAGCTTTCACCCCAGGTTTAAGGCTTTCATCAGATTTTGCTTTCCAATATTCCCCTTTATACCTTACAAAACCTGCTTTGCCTGGAATTATTTCTTCAATAACTTCTACATTTTCACCAATCATATCGAATGTTATTGGCTTTTTAGATTTTGCTTTTAAAACTTTATAAATCGTAAATAGCGTAAACCCTGCTACGATAGCGATTGTGGCGATAGCTACCATAGTGAAATGGAAATACCATTCTTTAGAAATCATCCATCTAGATGTTTCAAAAGGAATTATTAAAAGGCTTCCTATAGCCAAACAAAATATTCCAGCCAATCCTAAAACTCCAAATCCTGGAGTATGAATTTCAGCTATTATTAAAGCCACTCCTAGCCCAATTAACATTAAGGATGCTAAGCTTAAATTAAAACCTAATCCAATTAAACCAAGTAGTAATGCTATAGCTCCTAAAATTTCTCCACCATATCCTGGGCTAGTTAATCCGATTATTAAAGCATAAAGCCCAATTATGAAAAGTATATAAGCCAATATAGGATCAGAAATGCTTGCTAAAAAGTTTGTTTTCAAGCTTCCTTTATGTTCAATGATGTTAGCTCCTTTAGTTTTTAAAGTTACTACTCCTTCAATTGTTTCTACAGAGCGCCCATCTATTTTTTCTAAAAGCTCCTTTATAGATGATGTTAAAACATCGATTATTCCATACTTAAGTGCTTCATCACTATTTAAATTAAGGTTTTTTTCTACAAACATTTTTGCTATGGTTTCGTTTCTTTTATGCATAATTGCTTTCTCAGCTATGAATTTTGAAAGTGCATTTATTACTTTAGGTTCTTCTATAGGCTCAGCACCGCTAAAAGGCGAATAACTTATTGGTTGAGCGGATCCTATCAATGTATGTGGAGCCATGGCTGCTATATGAGATGAAATCAGTATTAATGTCCCTGCAGACCAAGCTCTAGATCCTTTTGGATAGACATAGGAGACTATGGGAATTTTTGAGCTTTCAATAAGCTCGATTATTTTCATTGTTGCGTCAAGTTGTCCTCCTGGAGTGTTTAAAAGTGTTATAACAAGTTTTGCATTAGAAAGCTTTGCATACTCTATAGCTTCCTTAAACAGTTCAAAAGAAGCCATAGTTATTGTATCTTTGATTTCTATAGCTATTGCTATGTTTTCTTGATCAAAAGCTTTTATTAAAAAAGCTTGAGCAAACAGGGAAAAAAATAATACCCCTAAAAACAAGAATTTTAAGTATTTCATTAATGCTATCTTATTCCTCCTTAGACTTTATTGCTTTTGATATTGCTGCAATTTTTCCTAGATCCCCAATATCAGCTGTTGTTGTTACAACTACCATGTTTTTTTCTCTTGCAATCTCTGTCAATGTTTGGAGTTCTCTTAAACGTAATGCATAAGGACTTTCAAGATAACGTTTAGCTGCCTCAACTATTTTTTCAGCAGCCATATACTCACCCTCAGCTATTATTATTCTAGCTCTTTTTTCTCTTTCAGCCTCAGCTTGTTTGGCTATGGCCCTTAGCATAGATTCTGGCATAGCCACATCTTTTATAGCTACTGCAGTAACTTTAATTCCCCAAGGATCCGTATAAGAATCCAAAATTTCTCCTATTTTTTTGCTTAATTCTTCACGCTTAGTTAACAATTCATCAAGCTCTACTTGCCCTAAAACATCTCTTAATGTAGTTTGGGCTAAGAGGTTTGTAGCATATAGATAATTCTCAACTTGGATTATGGCTTTACCTGGATCAAAAACTCTATAATAAACAGCAGCATCAACATCCACGCTTACATTATCCTTAGTTACAACTCTTTGCTTTGGAATATCGAAAGCAACAACTCTTAAGTCTACTTTTACAAATTTATCGACTATAGGAATTACAAAGAAAATTCCTGGGCCTTTTACTCCAATAAAACGCCCTAGCCTAAATATTACTCCTCTTTCATACTCTTTAACTATTTTTATTGCTGAAGATAAAATCCATAGAATTATTATGAGGATTATAGCATAAAGAAATAAAGAAAAAATTTCTCCTGCTTGAAGTATAAGCCTTTCCATAGTTTAGCTCCTCGAAATGCTATCTAGCTTTACAAGCTTAAATACTTTTATTTTTTATTGCTTAGCGCTCCTTTTAGATTTTATAATAGTGCATATATGCGTATTGCCATAAAAGCCTTAGTGATATTTTAAATAGGGAATAAAGAAAAGTTAAAATTGAGGAAATTCCACAAAATAACTTGATGATGAATTCAGCCTTAACAGAGCTATTGCTTAGCGATGATGAAAAACGATGGGCGATCTGATTAAAATTAAATTGGAGGAGGAATTTTCCTTCTTGTATCATTAGGGAGTTTAGTCCATTTTAAGAATTCTTCACTTGGCGAGCATAATTTATAAAGTTCACGACGTCTAAACTCAAGAAAATTATTTGTTTTTCCAATAAATTCTGCTGCAGTTAATACTTTATTCCTAAAATCTTCAGCAACTTTTAAAACTGGAGAAATAAGTTCTTTCCAATTTTCTGATCTTAAAGCATGATGCTCAAAAATCGTTATAGGAATATTTCTAACGATTTTTTTAAGATTTTCAATAGCTATTTCTATATCTTTTTCTTTAACTCTAAAGTTTAAAAGATAAAATGAAGGGCCTCCTATAATTAAGATATTTGGGCTTTCTTTAAGTATGATGTTTAAGGTATCTTCAACCATTGGCCCTTGTACATCTGGTGCATAAAAAAGCTTTTCATCATCTATGCTGATTATGCTCATTAAAATCCATCCTAGCTGGCTATTTTCAATTCCATGAAAAACTGGTTTAGAGAATTTAATCCTAGTTTTTCCAAACTCTAGCTCTTGTCCATCAACACTCATAATTTTTTTTGCTATTTTTTCGATAAACTTTTGAATTATCCAACCTCTACGCCTTTGACTAAAGTTTATCGAGGATTTGATATCCTTCATTAAAACTATCTTGTCCTTGTATATGCTTTCAGCCTCCTCAGGACTAGAGCCTATCCAAACGTTTTCTACATAATTAGGAGTATAGTGATCATAATGATAATGAGAAATAGTTATTATATCAGCCCTTTTAGCGAATTCTTTAAGCCTATTTCGCCCCTCTATTCTTGCTTTATACTCTAATGGATGAGGTAGAAGAGCAAATCTTGGGCCTAAAGAAAGCCCAGGATCGATTAAGATTTTCACATCTGGTGTCTCAACGAATATGCACATGGATCTAACTCCAAAGCTTTCAAAAGCAATTGGAAATAATTTGATTTTTTTCATTCTATTTCGCTTCTGTAAGCTTTTAAAATCTATGAAAATGCATTAATAAACCAAGTGCTAAGTTTTTATTTAAGTTTTTTAATAATTTTATATGGTAGGCGATGACGAGTCTGGCCCAAATGATCTTAGTTGATTAAGATCTTGAGTGCGTGAGCCTACCACTAATTTTTAATAGAATTCTACCCAAATAGATAATGAGCTTAAAATGCACTCTTTCCTATTAAGTGGAAAAATACCTCCAAAATCTTTAGTCAAAACTGTTTTTAAGTATCTTGGAGTCCCTAATAAAAGAGTTATTCTTGGACCAGCCATTGGTGAAGATGCAGCAATAGTAAAGGTTAAAGGAAAAGTACTTGCTTTAACAACTGATCCTATTACAGGCGCAACTGAAAATATAGGATGGTTATCGGTTCATATAAATGCAAACGATATAGCAACTAGAGGAATTAAACCTCTTTGGTATTTATGCTGTATTTTATTACCTGAGAGAAAAAACGAAAATTTATTAGAAAGCATAATGAAGCAAATAAATAAAGCTGCTAAAGAGCTTAAAATAGCTGTTGTAGTTGGACATTCAGAAGTTACTCCAGGATTACAAAGACCAATAGTTGTAGGATTCATGATAGGCGAGTGCGAAAAAGGAAAATATGTAACTTCAAGTGGAGCTAAGATTGGTGATAAAATAATCTTAACTAAAACTGCTGGAATTGAGGGGACAGCAATTTTAGCTAATGAGTTAAAAGATTTCTTAAAAGATAAGGTTGATCCTAAAGTATTAAAAAAGGCTAAAAGTTTTATAAAAAATATTAGTGTAGTCAAGGATGCTTTAATAGCTATGAAATATAGTGGTGTAAGCGCAATCCATGATCCAACAGAAGGTGGAGTATTCAATGGATTATGGGAGCTGGCAAAAGCATCCAACGTAGGTTTAATTGTAAAAGAGGATAAAATTCCTATAGCCTTGGAAACAAAAAAGATTTGTGATATTTTAAGACTAGATCCATTAAAGATAATGAGTTCTGGAGCTTTATTGATGACAGTAAAGGAAAAAGAAGCTGAAGATGTAGCTAATGCTTTAAGAAGAAGTGGAATTCAAGCTTCGATAATTGGTGATGTAGTTAAATTAAAAAAAGGGAAAAAATTAGTAAAGAAAAATGGAGAAATAGTCAAAATAGAGCCTTATTTCAGAGATGAGTTATATATAGCCTTAGAAAAGTATAGCAAGCATATATCAAGATCCTAATTGAGTTAATGAGAATTGGGGGAGAAAAGTAATCTCTTCTTAAACGAAAGCTCATTATATCCAAGCTATTTACCAACTAAATTACTATATAGGAATCATGAATATAGTTTTTTAAAAAGTATTTTAGAAAAGTTTGATTCTTATTGGCAAAGCGCATTAATAGTAGGTGGGCTTGGTTTTGGTAAAACTACTCTTTCAAACTTTATTTGTTTAGAAATTTTAAATAAAAACCCTAAAATTAAGTATATCCCCATATCTTGTCTAGAATGTAAAAATAGCTTTTATCAACTTTTATTAAAGATTATAAAAAATTTTGTTCCAAATTTCCCACTTAAAGGATATTCTTTAAATGAATTGATTAAATATTTAACCAATATACTAAAAAATTCTAAATCCAACATTTTTGTTTTAATCGATGATCTAGAATTTTTAATGGATAAAAATTTGCAATCTATCTACGATTTAGCAAGATTTAGAGAAAGTATTTTTGATGAAAATCTAAGAATAAATTTTATCTATACTTTAGGGAATGAGAATTATTTAGAAAAGTTAGGTAAAGAGTGTATAGGGTTTATAAAAAAGAACATAATCAAGCTAAAAAAGTATTCAAAAGATGAGATTGAAAAACTATTAGCGTATAGAGCGAGCTTAGCATTCAAAAAAAATAAAGTGGATCCAAAAGCAATAGAGCTTATAGCTCAATTAACATATAAAACTGGAAACTTAGCTTATGGTATTGAGATTTTATTAAGAGCTGGAAAATATGCTGAGTATAAAAAAGCAGAACAATTAGTTGTTGAGCATGTATTAAAGGTTTATGATGAAGTATCTCCAAGTGTAAGGAATGATTTAAATAAGTTTTTAACTTTTCATGAAAAACTTTTTTTAATGGCTTTATTTAAGTCTCTTGAAAACACTAATAAAGCTTACGTAAGCATTGGAGAAGTAAAAAAGGTTTATGAATATGTTTGTAAGGGATATAATGAAAAGCCTAGAAAGCATACACAATTATGGGAATATATGCATAATTTAAGTAAAGTTGGCTTAATTTCATTAAGGCTATCTGGAAAAGGATTTAAAGGCAAATCAACTTTAATGTCTTTTCAATCAAAAGCTATTGGCACTATTAAAAGTTTAATAAACATATAAAGCTTTAACTCGAATTATAAGCTTATTTTGAGGTTATTCCAAAGTGTATAGAATTTTTTCTTTATAAACAAAATGAAGAAACTTTACAAATTTGGCACTCTTCTATTTTTATAGCTTGATCGTAAGCCTTATGAAGCTTACACATTAAGCCTTTTGCTCTTATTTTACTGCATAATCTACAATACTGAATTATTTGCTCTGAAGCTTTTAACTTTCCATCGAGTAGTTTTTTGGCAAAGCTTTCTAGATCATTTTTTAATTCTTCAATTTCCTCTAGGTTAATTTTTACTCCACGAATTTCCTTAAGATAATGGTTTACGGCTGATTGTGTAATGCCAAGGATCTTAGCTATTTCAACTTGCTTTAGCCTAAACTCTTTATAAAGAATTTTAACTAAAGATCGTCTTATAGATGGGATAACTGATTTAGTTGCAATCTCGCATGGAAGTAACATGACTTAACCCTTAAATACAATTTTGTAATTCGAAAGATTTAAATATTACGTAAGTAATATTACATTTGTAATAATTAGTGGTGGTTAAGTTGGAGGAAACAGTTAAAAACTTAGATTTAAGGAATATACCGCCCTTTGAAAGACATATAAAAATATTTGAAGCATTGAACAGTTTAAAGGAAGGCGAATCTCTTAGAGTGATAAACAATTATGATCTAAAACCATTCTACTATCAATTCGAAGTTGAGCATAAAGGCTTATTCGAATGGAAATATGAGCAAAATGGGCCTGAAGAATGGGTAGTTAAAATAAAAAAAGTAAAAGATAGTAAAGAAGAAATAAAGAAGCTTTTAAAGCAAATTCATTCTGGAATCAACATTGAAGGAATTAAAGGAAAAGAACTCCTAAAAAGTCTCTCTCCAACAGACTTAGCTCTTCTTGAACAAGAAATGATCCAGGAAGGCATAACAAGAGAAGAAATGAGAAGGCTTTGCGATATTCATTTAGAAATCGTAAAAGATAGCCTTAAAGGAAATGTAAAAGTAAATCCTGGGCATCCAATACATACCTTAATGGAGGAGCATAAAGCTATACTCGATTTTATTAATAAATTACGAATTATACTTAATTCAATTAGCTTTGCTAAAGACTTTAGTGAAGTTCTAGAAGAAGTTAAAATGTTAACACATATCTCAGAGCATCTTATAGAGGCAGATAAACATCATCAAAGAGAAGAAGAAGTTTTATTTCCAGAGCTAGAGAAACTTGGCATTGTAGAACCGCCAGAAATCATGCGAGAAGAGCATAAAGATTTAAAAGCGAAAAAAGCAGCATTGAACAAAATTGCAAATGAAAATAATAGAATAAAGTATTTTGATTTTATAGATAAAGTTAAAGAGATTGGAGAATACTTGATAAAAGAGTTGTCAAATCATATCTATAAAGAAGATAACATACTATATCC
>JAVZFM010000050.1:0-10390 GCA_038872815.1 Bathyarchaeia archaeon | reverse complement strand
GTTCCTCTATATTCATTACTTTTATATAACCTTTCACTCTTCTTCTAAGATTTTCATCATCTGTTATGAGGGGAGTATTCTTGATTTTAGCTATGAAAACGAAAGATGAATCATAAAAAGTTGTTTCAAATTCTTCAGCAACTTTAAGTATTTCTGCTTCATAACATTCTATATTAATTATGTTCAATAATTTTAATATCTTTTTCATTAAATTAGCTAAGCGAATGTATTCTTCATCGCTTATATCCTTTATTAATGTTTTTCTTCTCCATAAAATGTTCCCAAGCTCATATCTAGCAATTTCTAAAGTATAATTATCGTTTAAAACCTTTACATTTCCTTTGATTAAAACCTCAAATATCGAAGATGTATCAAAAATAAAACTCATCTAGACTCTCTATCCTCTCTAATAGACTCCGCTATGAATTCTCTTGAAAACTTGCTCAAGGTATCCTTTAACTCTTTAATTTCATTTTCTATTCCTTCAATTTCCCTTATCCTTAACTCCTTTTTAATGGCCTCTTTTAATAGCTTTGAGGGCTTAATACCAAGCTTTTTAAGCATTTCTTTAATTTCTATAGGTATTTTCACTGAAATAGTGACATATTTACCCAATTTACTACCATAATGATTACTAAAAGAAAGTATTTAAAGTTTACCAAAAAGAAGACTTATTATTCTTACATTGATAGCAACATTGTTAAAAAAGCTTAAGTATTTCGGAATTATACTTAAATGGAATAAAATAATTTGTGAATAGAAAGGTTTATAGTATTAACAAGATTGATGGTAATTTAGTTATGGATATAATCATTCAAAGAATTCTGGAGCTTTACTTGCTGGAGTAAGCATTGTTTATCTAGCTAAAGCAATTTTTAGGAATTTTAGAAAAGATTTTTAGCTTTAAAATAGTTTTTATAGCATAAAAACTATTTTATGCTGGAAAGGCTAAAGCTCAAGCTTTACTAAAGCTTTATGGCTTGAATAATGTATTTAAATTCTGTCCAAGCCTTAAAGAATGGCTTAAAGAGCCAAGCTATATAAGTTATTTAGGCTTTATTGAATTTTTTAAACGATAAAATTATAAAGCTTTAGTCTAAAAGCCTCTGAAAAAGAAAATTCCTCATTTATAGAAATAAGCTCTTCCAAAAAATCTAGTAGAGTTCATTCTCTTCATACTTCATAGAAATTGAGTTGCTTGCTAAGCATTAAAACAAAAGATTTACGTTATACGAAGAAAATCTTCAGCATTTTCAAACGAATCCTACTCTTTTAACAATAGTTCATATTTTTCACATATTTAATTCTTGTTTTAAAATGGCAATTCTTTTAAAAAATAATTAAAAATAAAAGCTTAAAAATGCAATTCGTTAATAAGCTATAAAAACTATAGCGTTAAGCTTTAAAGAATTAGTTTCTTGATTAATGTTTACTTAACATTGAGGAATATCTTATCAATGCATTTAAAGCTTTTATTCCTCTTTCAGGAGTTGGAAAAACTGGAATTCCGTGATATTGCATTTTTTCTTTTTCAGATTTTTCTACTTCTCCCCCACCTAGGAAAACGACTACTATTGGTTTTTCAGTTTTTTCCATTGATTCTTTAATGACTTCGGCTGCTCCAACAATTGGATCTCCAAATATAGTAAAGAATACATCTATTTCATGAGCATTTGCACATTCTTGAATAACTATCCCATATCTTTCAGCTGTAGCATCTCCAGTTAAATCGATAGGGTTGCTTATAATACAGTAAGGAGGAAGTTTTTTCTTCAAATTTTCTTTTATGCTTTCTGGCAATTCAGATAAAGCAATTCCAAGCTTTTCGCATAAATCTACTGATAGAATTCCAGATCCACCTGATGAAGTTATTATTAAAACCTTATTTCCTTTAGGAAATTTCAATAAAGATAATGCCTTAGAAACATCATAAAGCTCCTCTATATCCTCAACTCTTAAAACTCCAGATTGCTTAAAAGCAGCATCATAAATTTCATCTTTTCCAGCTAAAGACCTTGTATGCGACATAACAGCTTTTATGCCAAGCTTCGTTCTTCCGCTTTTCAATATCACTATAGGTTTCTTCTTTGTAACTTTTTTTGCAACTTCAATGAATTTTCTGCCATCAGATACGCCTTCTAAGTATAGCGATATAACCTTTGTATTCTCATCTTCGCTAAAAGCCTCTATCAAATCTATTTCGTTAACATCAGCTTTATTCCCCAAAGCAACAAACTTGCTTATTCCTACTTTTTCATCACTTGCCCAACATTCCATAGTTGCTCCTACAGTTCCACTTTGAGAAATAACTGCAATAGGACCTTTAGTTGTTATCAAAGGCCAAGAGGCGCATAATCCAACATGAGGATTATTTATTCCTTGACAATTGGGGCCTATTAATCTTATTTTCGCTTTTTTAATTATTTCTGCAATAGCCTTTTCTAACTTTTCTCCTTCTACGCCAGTTTCGCTAAAACCTCCTGATATCACAACTATTCCTTTTACTCCTTTTTTAGAACATTGCTCTACTACAGAAGGAACTACAGGCGCAGGTACTATTACTATAGCAAGATCAATTTGCTCTTCTATGCTTTCAATTGATGGATAAGCTTTTAATCCCAAGATTTCATCGGCTTTTGGATTTATTGGATAGATTTTTCCTTTAAATCCTGCCTTTATTATATTTTCAAGGATTATGTAACCTGTTTTGCCAGGATCTCTTGAAGCTCCTATAATAGCTACTGAGGATGGATTAAAGATATGCTTTAACAATAAGCTCACTCCTAGGTCTATAAACTTATTAATTGTTAATTGATTATAAGCGTTATTGTTTTTAAATTTTCGCTATTTTGCTATTGTTTAAAATTATAAATTAGAGATCTATTTCATGCTTTATGCTATATTCTGAGCAAATAAACATATTTAGATATTGTAGACTTTTAATTCTAAGACCTAAAAGCATATATATAGTTAAATTACTTTTATAGGATTATTTTTAGGAGTTGAGTGATTATGGTTGGGAAAGAAGAGTACCCAAAAATAATAGTTGAACCCCCAGGTCCAAAGGCTAAGGAAATAATTGAAAAAGACCATAAGCTATTATCGCCTTCATTAACAAGAACTGCTCCATTGGTTGGTGCTGAAACTTTTGGAGTTTATATAAAAGATATAGATGGAAATGTTTATCTAGATTTTGGATCAGGAATAGCTGTAGTAAACGTAGGACATAGACATCCTAAAGTTATTGAGGCTATAAAAAAGCAATTAGACCTATGCGATCATGTAAATAGTTGTGATTACTATACTATGCCTCAAGTCGAGTATGCTGAAAAAATAACTAAGCTAGTACCTGGAAACTTCGATAAAAAAGTTTTTTTTGGAAACAGTGGAACAGAGGCTGTTGAATGCGCTATAAAAGTTGCTAAATGGCACAGTAAGAGATATTACTTAATTGGTTTTATAGGAGGATTCCATGGAAGGACCATGGGAGCATTAGCTTTTACTACAACTTCGATTTCTGCAAGAAGATTTTTTGAGCCAATGATGCCTTGTGCATACCATGTGCCATACGCCTATTGCTTTAGATGTGCATACAAGCTAGAATATCCAGATTGTGGTTTATGGTGCTTAGATTTTATCGAAGAAATAGTATTCAAAAAAGTAATTCCTCCAGAAGAAGTTGCTGGAATCATAGTTGAGCCTATTCAAGGAGCTGGTGGTTACATAGTACCACCAGATGATTTTCTTCCAAAATTGAAAAAGCTTTGTGAAAAATATGGAATATTGTTCATAGATGATGAAGTTCAAACAGGCTTTGGTAGAACTGGAAAGATGTGGGCTTGTGAGCATTGGAAGTTGATTCCAGAAATACTTTGTGCATCTAAAGCCATTGCTGGAGGATTACCTATGGGAGTATGCATTACAAAATCTAGCGTAATGGATTGGGGACCTACTTCTCATGAAAATACTTTAGGAGGGAACCCAATAATAGTAACAGCAGCTTTAGCAGTACTTGATGTGCTTATATCTGAAAAATTGATTGAAAATGCTGAAAAAATCGGCTCATACCTTATGAAAAGGTTAAAAGAGCTTCAAGAAAAATACGAAATAATTGGCGATGTTAGAGGAAAAGGGATGATGATCGGAGTAGAATTCGTCAAAGATAGAAAAAGCCTTGAACCAGCTGAAAAGGAAAGGGATAAGATAATCTTAGAGGCTTTCAAGAAAGGATTATTGTTATTGGGAGCAGGAAAAAGTAGCCTTAGGCTAGCTCCTCCGCTTATACTAAAGAAAGAGCAAGCAGATAAAGGAATAGAAATACTCGAAGAAGTTTTAAAGAAAATTTAAAAATTAATTAACTTTTATTTATCCTCTTTGAGAAGATTTTTTAATTTTTTCAAACATAGCGCTTAATTGTTTTTTCATAGTTTTTAAATCTTGACTTAAATTGAAGTAATCTGCAAATAATTTTGTAGTCTTTAAAAGCTTTGTTCTACCAAACTTTTCTCCTTTTATCAAGCCCATGTTAAGAAGAAGTTTTATATGCTTATAAGCCAATTTTCCACGAACTTTTACTACATATGCTTGATCTATTGGTTGTTTAAAGGCTATAAAAGATAAAGTTCTTAATGGCCCATGAGAAAGCAAGGGCCTCGTTAAAAACTTTTTCACGTATTGAATGTAATCAGGTTTAAGTTGCATCATGTACCTTTCATCTTCAAGCTCAACTATTTCTATTGAGCTTTCGTTATTCTTATACCTTTCAATTAAGCATTCGATTAAAGCTTTTAATTTGCTTTTATCTTTGACCTTTGTTAATGAAGAAAGTGTTTTCAAATCAATAGGCTTACCGGTTACATAAAGTACAGCTTCTATTAAAGCCATTGAATGCTTTTCATTTTCATCCATATCAGCCTTAAGCCTCTACAACTTTTATGCATATATCACTAAATTCTCCATCTTGGAATATTCGAATTTTTCCTTTATTAGCTAAGAAAAGAAGCATTATAAAAGATCTTATAACTTCTATGATTGAGCGATTTCTCATAAGCTTTTTAAATGAAACGATTTTGTTTATTTTAGATGATTCTAAAATCAACGCGAAAAAATTTTCCATATGTTCATCTATATTAGCTAAAAATTCATCAAGTTGCTTAACCACGTTAACTGGCTCGATTATTCGTCCATCAATATTCATTAAACCTAGTAAACTTTCATTCATAAGGACTTTTTCTATTGCTTTAAGTAAATCCTCTACAGAGGCTGAGCTATACTCGAACCTTATAGGCAAAAATAGGGGAGGAGGAATCTCTTCTTGAGGCTTGGGCTCTGGTTTTTTCGGGGCCTCCTCCATTTTTAAGATTAACTCTGATTTCATTCTATGAATTGATGCTGATGAAAGTAGTGCTGTTCCAGATATTGAAAAATCTATGTACCCACTTTTTTTAATCTCAGCTAAGAATGAATTCAGAATACTTGCTAAATTTATATCCCAAGGCTTTATTCTATGAAGCCTAAGTAAATCAAAAAGAATGATATAAGGATAATTTAGCCAAAAAGGCTTTTCATTTGTATTCAATTAAATAGCCTCTATAGTTGGTAAAGCAACTATTTGGGAAACAGAGTCTTGAATAAATACTCCATAAACTTTATCAGCTCTAGATATAGTCGTATCCTTTAAAGATATAACGATGAATTGTGAATTTTTCGATTTTTCCTTAAGCAAGTCTGCTAATCTTTGCGAATTAATAGCATCTAAATGCGCATCTATTTCATCAAAGATGTAAAATGGCATAGGATGTATTTCTTGTAAAGCTATTATAAAACAAACTGTTGCAACTGATTTTTCTCCACCGCTAGCGTTTCCAATTGGTAATTCAGCTTTTCCTGGGAAGCTTAGTAATATATCTAACCCTCCTTGAAAAGGATCTTCAGGATTTTCTAGAGATAACTTTCCAAACCCTCCATCAGTGATTTTTCTAAATATTTCTTTAAAAGCATTATTTATTTTATTAAAAGCTTTCATGAAAGTTTCAAGCTTTTTCTTATCCAATTCATTCATGAAATTTATTATAGCCATTCTTTCAATCTCCAATTCCCTTATTTTGGATGATAAAGCTTTATAGTTACTTTTGTAATCATCATACTGTTGTACTGCCAATTGATTAACAGCTCCTATGCTTTTTAATTCATTTTCTAAGATATTCAAATTAGATTCTAACTCATTTATGTCTCCTTCAAAATCGCTTAATGGACTAGAGTATCCACAATCTTTTAGCTCCTTTATTGAGTAAATTTTTTGCATTTCATATTCTTTAAGTTGAGTTGATAGCTCATTGAACCGATTGTTTAAGAGAGTATAGTCGTTAAAAAGTTTCTCCAATTCTAAGTTTAAACTCTTTAATTTTACCTCAAAGTTGCCACGGCTTTGTTTAGCTAAGATTAAATTGTTTATAAACTTATTCTTCTCAATTTCCAAAAGATTTATTTCATTTTTTATTGTATCCATTTTTGAATTCAAATCCTTTATTGAACTCATGATTTCGATTTCCTTACTTTCTATATTTTTATGCTGAATTTTTAGTTCATTTATACTCTCTTGTAATAGATCTATAGAGGATTCCAGCATTGAAAGTTTGTTCTCTAATTCAGATTTTTTAAGATTAACTGAGTTTAATTCTTTCACTAAAGCAGAAGCTTTAAGCTCTTTTTCTTTTAGAATTGATTGATCGAATCCTTTTTTTAACTTTTCACATTCTTTTTGTAATTCATTAATTTCTTTTTTGATCTTAATCTTTTTAACGAATAAAGAAAAAAGCATTAACTTCTCATTTTTTATTGTTTTAGCTATAGCTTTAAGCTTTTTATGAGTTTGGCTTGAAAGTTTTTTATTGATTATGTATTCATACTTTGTTTTTTCAATTTCTTCTTCAATTTTTAATAGTTTGTTTTTACATAAAATTTCTTCATTTTTTAAGACCTTTATTCCATTTTCTATGCTTTCAAGCTCAAGCTTTTCTTTTTTTATTAAATTTTCAAGCGATTTTATAGATTCCTCAAGTTCAAAAATATAGCTATTGCTTGGAGTAAGCATACTTAAATTTGGTATTGCTTTAAAAAATCCACCTTCAATAATTCCATTAGGCTCATATAGATCTCCTGAAAGCGTAACTATTCTAAAGTTTTGATTTTTTATTTTTTTAGGAATTTCTTCATCTATTGCTATGTAAGTATCTCCAAAAATTATATCTATTACTAATTTAAATCTTTTATCACACTCTATTAAATCTTTAATTGGACCAATTAAACCTTTTATATTTTTGTTTTCAGAAACTTTAGAAGCTTTAAGACTTTCAAGCGGGATTATTTTTACTCTTCCAACTTTACTATCTTTAAGGATTTTAAGACAATCTATAGCTGTACTTATGTCTTTAACAACTAAGGATTTTAACCAACCTTTAGATGCAGCTTTGATAGCTTTTGAGAATTTTTTATCAAATTTTACCAGGTTCTCTAAAATTCCAAAAATTCCAGCCAATAATCCTTTTTTACCAATTTCTTCTAGCATTTTTAGCGCTAAATCTTCAGTATCGAGCTTTTCTATAAGCTTTTTTTGAGTTTTAAACTTTACTACTGAATTCCTAGCTTTTTCAATTGTTTTTAAAGCATATGCCAATTTTCTTTTTTTAGAATTCATTAATTCCATGGATTCATTTATTTTTTGATGTAAAAGTTCGAATTTTTGTTTTTCATTTTCTTGATTTTCAAGCAATTTTTTGAGTTTATTCCTTAAAAATTCTATAGAATTTTTAAGATCTCTATTTTTTGCTTCAAGGTTTAATAAAAGTTTTGCTAAAAAGTTTAGTGTATTTAGTTTTTCCTTTACTATCTTATCTTGGATTTCTAAGTTTTTTAATAAAGAATTACATTTTAATTCTTTTTCATTCAGTTCTTTTAATAACTCATTATCTTTATTCTTTATTTTTTCAAGCTCATTTAAAAGATCGTTAAGCGAATTTTGTTTTTCATTTAAAATTTTCTCTAAATCATTTTTACTTTCCTTTAAACTCTTTAAATCTTTTGTTTTTTGATTTATTTTTTCACTTAAATCTTTTATACGTAATAAAATCCTTTCTTTTTGTTGATTGAATATTTTTAAATTTAATTCTTTAGCTTCTATTTCAGCCTTAAATCTTGCAACTTCAGAACTCTTATTGCTAATTTCTCTTTCTATTTGAAAAAGCTTTAAATTTCCTTTATCTAAAATCTCTTCCTCAAATTTTTTTCTCTCTAATTCAAGTTGGCTTCTTTTTAATGAAAGTTCATCAATCCTTTTTTTAATTTTTTCAATTTCTTCTTCAATTTCATTTTTTTTACTTTCAATTTCATGAATTTTATCGCATAAAACTTTGATTTTACTTGAAAGAATGTAAGCTTTAATCCTGTTTATTTCTTTTTTAAGAAATAAATACTTCAAATATTCATTTCTTTCTTTTTCTAAATTTTCAACTCTTCGTTCAACTTCTTCTATTCTTGCTGAGGCTACTTTTATATTAAAGTCTGCTTGTTGTAATTGTACCTGAGCCTCAGCCTTTTTAGCATCATAAATAGCTATTCCAATCATATTCTCTATTACTTTTCTTCTTTCTTCAGAAGTTATTTCAGCTAACCTTGTTACAGCATGCTGTGGTATAAGATTAAAGCCTGTTACTTGTATATTGGCTGAAGAAAGTAAATCAGTTAATTGCTTTCTTGATATTCTTTTTCCGTTTATTCTATAAATCCCATCACCATTCATTCTAAATTCTCTTGAAATGGTAACAAAATCTGAATCTATTGGAATCCTTCTATCAGAATTGTCGAATTGAATTGAAACATAAGCTGTTTTAGCGGAAATGTTCAGTGAGTTTTTATGAATTATGTCTGAAAAATTTCCGCCCCTTAATTCTTTTGGGCTAAGTTCTCCTAAAGCGAATTTTATAGCATCTAAAATGTTGCTTTTGCCAGATCCATTAGGCCCAGTGATAACTGTTAACCCTTTATCGAAATTTATAGAAACTTTTTTCCCGAAGGTCTTAAAACCTTTTATTTCAATCCTTCTTATTGAAGTCATTAGGTTACATCCTTATTTACTATTTTTACGTGAAGCTCAAGGCTAAACTTATGAATTAAAGTTACGTAAAACTTATAAGCTTTATAAAATTGAATTCTACACACTTATCAATATTTAATATTTATTTAAGATTTTTTAGCATTAAAACTGATAAAATCAATACTCTTTAAATTGTTTAAACCATAAGAACGTTTATTCATACGTGGGATTAAAGCCATAATAACTGATTGCTCAGTTAATTTTAATCTATTAATTTTCCCATAAGAAAAGTATCCTATGGCTCCTTGCTTTTTTCCTATATCCTTAATTCCAAAAAATTCTTCAATTATTTTTTCCATTTCATTATTACTTTTGATTATCTCATCTATAATTGATTTTGGGAGTTCGAACATAGAGCTTGCTCCAATAGTTAAGCGCAATTCTTTATCAAGAATTGCAGTGATTTGTTGATCCATATAACCGCTAATAGTATATGGGACCTCTATTAATCCAGCTTCTATTCCAATCCCATAATCAACGTTTTTTTCAAAATCTAAAGCAAATTTAGCCCTTTTTATAGCCCCCTCTATGGTTTGTTTTAGACCTATAGGCTGTTTTGGTAAGTTTAATTCAACTTTTACTCCTTTTACTCTAAGTTTTTCCCCAAAAAAACTTTTAAAAACATTTTTTACAGCATTTACCTTTACTGGGTTATCGGATCCAACTATAATAAGCATAAAATTCACTATTGTTTAAGTTTTAATTAACGTCCAAACCTTCTTTTTCTTCTTTGATAAGTCCTAATCGCTCTAAGCAAATCTATCTTCCTAAAATCAGGCCAATATACATCAAGAAAACAAAGCTCACTATAAGCAGATTGCCAAAGCAAAAAACCACTTAATCTTTCTTCTCCTGAAGTCCTTATTATCAAATCAGGATATGGATTTGGTAAATGAGCTGTATATAAATACTTCATAAAAAGCTCTTCAGTTATATCTTTTGGATTTAATTTATTGTTCTTGATATCTTCAGCTATTTTTTTAGTAGCATCAATTATTTCAGCTCTGCCCCCATAAGCTATGGCTATGTTAAGGTAATGATCTTCATAGTCCTTTGTTGATTCCTCTACTTTTTTTAGGGTTTCTCTTAAGCTTTGAGGAAGTAAATCCACTCTTCCTATAGCCTTAACATGAACTCGATTTTTATGCAATCTTTTATCGTTATAAAGCTCTAAAGCTTCTTTTTCAATTATATTCATTATATTTTCGACTTCATCTTTAGTTCTTGGAAAGTTTTCAG
>JAVZFM010000049.1:0-10429 GCA_038872815.1 Bathyarchaeia archaeon | reverse complement strand
TAACGCTTTAAAAGCGAGAAGAATTCAATTGGATGAACCTACAAAATTCGAAAGCTTGGCTGTAAGCGTAGAATGAATCCCCTTCCAACTTAAAATTACCTTCTACATAAAAATCTATAAGCCTTAAGTTATGTCATAATTGGAATAGGCTAACTCAATTCCATATATGAGGCTTACTCGTCTATGCTTATACTGGAGGGAATTGTTCCAAGCGTTCGCAAATCTGACAATCAAGCCTATATAGACAAGATGACGAAAAAAAGTTAGAAATTGCTTAGATGGATTCTTATTCAATTAGCCTAAGAAAACTATGCTTTTTATGGATAAGAGATATTTCTAACACAAATCTTTATAGTTTTATAAATACTTAATTAAATTTTGGTGCTTTAAATTGAACGATGTAAAAAGAATAGTGATAATTGGTTGTAATACTGCTGGGACAATGGCTGCAATCCAAGCTAGAAAAACCAATAAAAATGCTGAAATATGGATAGTATCTAGGGAAAAATATCCAGAATATTCGCCTTGTGGTCTCCCTTATATACTCTCAGGAGCAATAAAAGACTTTAAAGATTTAATTGTTCATCCAATCGATTTTTATGAAAAAACCTTAAGGGTTAGCCTAATGCTAAACACTGAAGCATTGGACATAAACACTTCAAGAAAATCAGTCCTTGTTAAAAACTTAATTACAGGAAAAGAAAATGAACTTGAGTATGACTCTTTAATTTTAGCTACTGGAGCTAAACCAGCATTATTGCCAATAAAAGGAATAAACAAAAAAGGAGTATTCTCAATTAGAACCATAAACGATGTAGAATCTTTACTTCTTCATTTAAAAAAAATAACAAATAAACTTATCGTTATAATAGGTGCTGGTTTAATAGGTATGGAAATGGCTGAAGCTTTAAGAATAAAGGGTTATGAAGTTTTAGTTTTAGAAATTTTACCAGAAATTTTACCGGCTATGCTTGATCCAGATATGGCTTATATGGTTCATAAAAAGGCTGAAGAAAATGGTATTAAAATCTTAACTAACACAACTTTAGATGAAATTATAGGCGATGATAAAGTTAAAGCAGTAATAGTAAAAAGCGAAAAAATCTTAACAGAAACTATTATAGTTGCTACAAGAGTAAATCCTGAAGTAGATTTGGCTAAAAAAGTTGGAATTTCTATTGGAGAAATGGGGGGTATAAAAGTAAACGAATACTTACAAACTTCTATAAAAGATATATATGCTGCTGGAGATTGTATCGAAACTTTTGATTTGATTTCTAAAAAAAGCTACCCAATTCAACTTGCAACAACGGCTGCAAGGCAAGGAATTGTAGCTGGAACAAATGCAGCTGGAGGCATGAAAAAATATCCTGGATCTACTGGAGTTACTACTACAAAGCTTTTTGGGCTTGAAATCGCAACAGTTGGAGTTAATTCTTCTTTAGCAACAAAGCTTGGAATTAAATCCACTTCAACTAGAATAACAGCTTTAACTAAAGCACATTACTATCCTAATGCTAAATCAATTACTATTAAGCTTATAGCCGATATAGAAAATAAGCGTATTATAGGAGCACAATTTATTGGAGAAGAAGGAGCAGCTTTAAGAGCTAACTTAGTTGCTTTAGCCATCAAAGCAAATGTTGAATTGTCAGAGCTAGAATTTTTAGAAACTTGTTACGCGCCTCCAGTTTCTCCACTTTGGGATCCACTATCAATAGCAGCTCAAGCATTAAGCAAAAAACTTTATAGGCTATAAAAGCCTAACTTTTTGATTTAAGTGTTTCAACAACTTTTTTTGCAGTCAATATTGCAACTTCTGTTTGAGCCTCTTTAGTTTGAGCACCTATATGAGGTGTACAAACAACGTTTGGCATTTTGCATAGTTTTAAATCTTTTGGCGGCTCATTTTCAAATACATCTAATGCAGCCCCAGCAATTCTCCCAGAAGCTAATGCATTAAAAAGTGCTTCTTCATTTATAATTCCTCCTCTTGAAGTATTGACTATTATTGCATTTTTTTTCATAAGCTTTAGCTCATTTTCTCCAATAAGTCCTTTAGTTTCATCAGTTAATGGAACATGAATCGTTATTACATCCGAACTCTTTAACAATTCATTCAAAGTTACAATTTCAACCCCAATTTCTTTAGCTTTTTCAATTGAGATATAAGGATCATAAGCTATAGCTTTCATACCAAAAGCTTTAATAGCTTTAATTGCAACATTATAGCCTATCCTTCCAAGCCCAATTATTCCTATAGTTTTTCCAGCTAAACTTTCTTTTTTAATTCCTTCAATAGGAGACTTACTTTTTAAACAATAGTTTATTCGTGGGATTTCATACCAAGCACAAACGATTAACCCTAAAGTTAACTCAGCAACAGCTACAGTAAGAGCTTCTGGAGCATTTAAAACTGTTATTCCTTTTTCATTAGCAGCTTTAACATCTATATTGTCTAAACCAACTCCAGCTCTAGCTATCGCTTTTAATTTTTCCCCCCTCTCAATAATATCTCTAGTAACTTTTGTTCTGCTCCTGACTATAAGCGCATCGAAATCAGAAATAACTTCTAGAAGCTTTTCATGCGTTATTGTAAAATCTGTAACAACTTTAAAACCATTCTTTTTAAGTATTTCTATTCCTTCATTTTCAAAATCATCACTAATTAATACTTTCATGCTCATTTCTATAACCCTCCAATTATCTACTATATTTACAAAACTTAAATATTAGTTTATTCATAACAATAAAAGTGAATCGGTATGTATGTTGACTTTAAAACTTTTGAAAAGCTTGACATTAGAATTGGAAAAGTTTTAGAAGCTGAAAGAATAGAAGGATACAAAAAAATAATGAAGCTAAAAGTTGATGTTGGCGATAAGAAGCTTGATATAATCGCTGGTGGGGCTCAATTCTATGAACCTGAGTATTTTATAAACAAGAATGTAGTAGTCTTAACCAACCTTAAGCCTAAAACATTAGCTGGAATTAAGTCTATGGGAATGCTTTTAGCAGCTGATCTTAACGGAAAGCCTATATGGTTAACTGTTGATCAAGAAGTCCCTCCAGGAACCAGAGTAAGATAGTGTATGACGGTATTGCGTTAACTTTTTAAATAATGCCTGTTAATTTTTAGATTATCTTATTAGCTTAATATTAAGATCGGGTGATCAAATTGAATGGCAAAGAAACTATAGTTATAGCATTAGGTGGAAACGCTATAAAACAAGCTCATGAAAAAGGAACAGCGGAAGAACAGTTTAAGAACGTTAGAATAACATGTAAGCATATCTTGGAGATGATCAAAAGAGGCTATAGAGTAGTTATAACGCATGGAAACGGTCCTCAAGCTGGAAACCTTTTAATCCAACAAGAAGAGGCTAAAAATTTAGTCCCTCCGCAACCTTTAGATATCGTAGGGGCAATGACTCAAGGGCAAATAGGTTATATGCTTCAACAAAGTCTTATAAACTATTTAAAAAAGGCTGGATTGAACATACCAGTTGTTACAGTTGTTACACAAGTGCTTGTTGATGAAAACGACTCTGACTTCAAAGATCCATCTAAACCAGTTGGGCCTTTTTATACAAAAGAAGAAGCTGAAAAATTGGAAAAAGAAAAAAGATACATAATAAAAAAAGTAAAGCCAAGTGGTGATAGGCCTTATAGAAGGGTTGTTCCATCTCCTGATCCCATTAAGATTGTTGAAGGCGAAGCAATAAAAAAGCTTGTTGATGCAGGAGTAGTTGTTATAGCTTCTGGAGGAGGTGGAATACCAGTTATGCTCGATGAATATGGAGAGCTTAAAGGCTTAGAGGCAGTAATAGACAAAGATTTAGCTGGAGAAAGGCTTGCAGAAGTGATTAAACCTGATATCTTCTTAATACTTACGGATATAGAAAAAGTTAAACTAAACTTTGGAAAACCAGATGAAAAAGAATTGGATAAAATGTCTGTGGAGGAGGCTAAAAAGTACTTAGAAGAAGGGCATTTTTTGCCAGGAAGCATGGGTCCAAAAGTTAAAGCATGTATAAGGTTTATAGAGTTTGGAGGCAAAAAAGCAATAATCACTTCTTTAGACAAAGCTATAGATGCTTTAGATGGAAAAACTGGTACGCTAATATACAAATAAACTTGAGGGCAATCTTGTGAAAGCAATAAGATCTATTAAAATCTCAGCAATACTATTTATTTTTTTATTAATTTTTCCTTCTTTTAAAGTAAATTCTACAAATATATTAATAACTATCGATGAAAATTACATAAAAGTTTACATTGTATCAAACTTAAACCAGAATTTAACAGGTTTTCCAAAATTAAATGAAAAAATAATAGATTCACAGCTTATCCAAGCTAAAGAAAGTATTCAAAATGCTTTAAAAAAATTGTCCTTAAATGCTTTAATTGAAAATCTCTCGATTATTATGTTTTCAAATGATAAATCATTAAATGTAACCATAGCATTTAATCTAAAAAATGTATCCTTTAAGGAAGAAAACGTTTTAGAAATAGATGTAGGATGGAAATCTTTCAAAGTAAAAGAAGATTTAGAATTTAAAGGAATTCATTATAACTTAATAGGAGAATATCACTTAAAACCAATACTAGAAAATTGGAAAAACGATACAAGCTTTAGTTTTTACATAAACAAATCAGGTCCAGTGGATCCTTCTTTTGCTTTAGAAAAAGTTGAGAAATTATCTTTGCTCGATTTTACAGTTTTAAACTCTCCTTTAAGCTCTTGGAACTCCACTTATGAAATTCAAAGCCATAAAACATTTTGGCATTTTACTTCTAAACCATTAATTGACTTGATAGTTTATGAAAGTGGTTTAAACTTTACAAAATCTTATTATGTTTTAATTGGCATATTAGCTACTATAGAATGTCCTGGTTTTGGGAAAGCAATAGAAAACACGATAAAGATCAATATAGGAAAAGGCAATTATGAAACAATTATGATCTTTATAATTTTAGTTTTTATTGGTTTTTCCGTTTTGATTAATAAGCAATTAAAACGTTTATCAAAAACTAAAAAATTTAAACCTTAAAATCTTCTTTAGCTTTTACAATTCTTTTTAAGGCTATTTCTTTAAGATAACTCATATCGAATAAATTGCTAAAATGCTTTGAAATTATTTCTAGATAAAGTTTTACTTCTTCATCAGTCATATATTGAAACATATATATGCCATTATAAGGTGAAGGTTCTCCTTCTCTACTAATGAACTCTATATGCATCAACGGATCCCCTCTTTTAATAGTAATTGGTTGTCTTTCATTGCTTAAATTAACCAGCTCCAATGCAAGTCTGCCTACAAATCCACTATGAACTTTTGCTGCATTTAAAAAAGATAACCCCATTCTGCCATACTTGCTTTTAGCTGTTAAATGGGCAACAAAATTTGGTGGCGTAAAAACAACTTCATATGAAATAAGGTTTTTATGCTCTAAATAATGCAATGTAGTTTCTTCTTTCACTGTTAATATATAACCATCTCCATCTAGCAAGTTATAATCGAATGGATGGATGCATTTATACTTTTGAATTAATTCTATAAGCTTATTTTTTCCCATAATACACATTTTAATCACTTTGAATCAAACATTAGTTAAATTAAAATAATAAATCTATTTAATAAATGTTTTAAATTTTGATTTGATGATTTTATTAATAAGCCAGAGCTGAATTGATTATAATGTTAATTTCAATTTTATAAAGGCGATTTAAATGTCAATTTTAATAAAAAATTGTGATTGGATAGTTACGCAAAACTCTTCTAGGAATGTCATAAAAAATTCTTCAGTTTACATAGAAGATAGAAGAATAGTTGAAATAAATAAAAAAATAAATTGTGAAGCTGAATATGTGATAGATGGAAATGGAAAAATATTGCTGCCAGGTTTAATCAATACACATACGCATATCCCTATGAGCTTGCTTAGAGGTTATGCTGATGATATGGCACTTCATGAATGGTTAAGGAACAAAATATGGCCTACAGAAGCTAAGCTTACTGGAGATTTATGCTATAAAGGAGCTTTATTAGGATGCTTAGAAATGGTTAAATCTGGAACCACATGTTTTTTAGACATGTATTTTTTCATGGAAAATGTTGCAAAAGCTGTGAATGAAGCTGGATTAAGAGCCTTTTTATGCTATGCTATGATAGATTTATTCGATCTTAAAAAAATCGATAAGCAATTAGAAACCTCTAAAAAGCTAAGCTCATTTATAAAAACTCTCGGAAATGAAAGAATAAAGTTTGTAGTAGGTCCTCATGCCCCATATACTTGTTCTAAAGAAACATTGTTAAAAGCTGTTGAAATTGCTGAAAAAGAAAATTCATTAATCCATATTCATATAGCTGAAACCCGAAATGAACAGGTGGAGTTCGAAAACAAGTATGGATTAAGAGAAATAGAGTATCTTAATAAAATTGGGTTTTTAAATCCAAGAATAGTTGCTGCTCATTGTGTGTGGCTAACTAAAAATGAAATAAAAATTCTTAAAGAAAAAGGTGTAAAAGTTTCACATTGTCCTGTTTCTAATATGAAACTTGGAGTAGGAGGAGCAGCCCCTTTACCGGAAATGCTTGAACATGAAATAACTGTTTCTCTAGGAACAGATGGGCCTGCTAGCAATAATTGTTTAGATATGTTTGATACTATGAAATTTTGTGCATTAGTGCATAAATCGCAAAGATGGGATCCTACAATGCTTCCAGCTCAAAAAGTTTTAGACTTAGCTACTATAGAAGGAGCAAAAGCTTTAATGATGGATAAAGAAATTGGAAGCATTGAGGAGGGGAAAAAAGCTGATTTAATACTGATAGATACAAAAGCTCCAAATATGATGCCGATTCATGGAAAAGATACCATTGTTTCTAACTTAGTTTATTCAGCAAAAGGATTCAATGTAAACACTACTATAGTGAATGGTGAGATTTTAATGCATAATAAAGAAGTAAAAACTTTAAACGAAAATGATGTTTATGAAAAAGCTCAAGAAGCAGCTTTTACGCTTATTAATAACCCAAGTAAATTTTTAAAGGGAGCATTTGTTAAAAATTTCATAAAGCTCTTTTTTAAATAAACTAAATAACTTTTTCAATGTTTTTCATGTAAGCGTGCATCTTTTATTATTAAATACCCTGAATCTTTTTTCCAAAAGATTTCTGAATCGATTATTTGAATCCTTTTTTTAAACATAGGTGAATCTAAAACAAAAGTTTCAGCTTCTCCCCCTTCAAAACCTATATGAATTCCATACTTTTTATTCAATTCTTTAAGTTTTTTAACTAAAGCTTTATCGATTTTTTTTCCTAACCAATCTTTCGTAAAACCTAAAGCTGAACATGCCGTAATTATTATTTCAAATTTAAAGCTTATTTCTTCAAGAAGAAGGGCTTCTGGATCTTTATGCCAAAGTGGAACAAAGCTTTTTAAACCTAATTCTTCACATAATTTATCGATTTTAGTTTTTTGATAATCGCTAGATATTGCACCAAAGCTTATAGCTTTTATTCCAATATTTTTCTTTAAATCATTTAAAAGCTCTTTTAAATCATTTAACTCTTTATCCTTTTCTCCGCTTGTTTCCAACACTATCATTGGAATTTCCATGCTTTCAGCTTGAAGCTTAGTCCACTCTATAGCAGGATAATGGAACATCCAAGAAGCAGGATTATCAGGTTTTACTGAAATCAACGCTACAACATCAAAGCCTTGATGTAGCATATGCCATAAAGAATAGCAACTATCTTTTCCTCCGCTAAAAAGACATGCAACTTTCATAATTAATAAGAATTGTTAGAGATTATTTAGATTTAACGTTTAAAACTTTTGCTGGAAAGTAAAGCTTAGAATTAAACCCAGTTTTGATTATGCTATACGGAATTGAAAAGAGCTTAAAATTTTTATGCAAAGTAGGCTTATCCTTAAAAATTTTCTTTTTAAATTATTAATCTTTAAACGTTTAGAAAAATTTCAAGCTTGAAAAAAGTTATAGGAAATCTTAAATATGAAATTTATTCAATAAAGTCCTCTGGCTTAGGAATTTCTAAAGGAAGACCTTTTCGTTTACGAATTTCTTGAATAACTTGGTTAAACATGGATGAAGGAATTGGTGACCAATGGGAAAACTCTAAACCCCAAAAAGCCCTACCTGCAGTAGCACTTCTTAAAACCTCAGATAAGTCAAAGGTTTCAGCTGTAGGTAACTCTCCAACTACGTATACTAAATGACCTTTTTGTTCTACTGATAAAATCTTCCCTCTTTTTTGAGTAATCACGCTTGTAACACTCCCAAGCAAATCTGTTGAAATTTTTGCTGTAATCTTTTGTATAGGCTCTAAAAGGCAAGGATCGGCTGAAAGGAATGCTGCAAATAATGCTCTACGAGTCATAGGCATGATTTGAGCTGGTCCTCTATGAACAGGATCTTCATGAAGCTGTATATCGACTATTTTTGCTTTTATGCCCCTTATTTGTTCATATGCTAAAGGCCCTTCTTTTATTCCCCATCTATATCCAGAGATTATCATATCTTTTGCCTCTTGTAAGAATTGAGCTCCTTTAGTTACATCGATTAGCATGTTACCAGATGGATCAACGCTCCATACTCCTCTAGCCTCATCAGCTGACCATCCATGCTCTCTAAGGATCTTAGCTAATTCATGTTTATCCATGTATTCACCTATTTTTCCAGAAACTATCATGTTTATTATTTCAGGCTCTAAAGGCTCAACAGTAATATAAATTCTGTTATGCTTGTTTGGAGATTTTCCTTCAAATGGACCTGCTTGTTTTCTTACACTTTCTCTATAGATTACAATAGGTCTTGAAGTAACTATTTCTAGTCCAGTTTTTTGGATTAAAGTAGTTGCTATCTCTAAATGAAGTGTGCCCATTCCAGAGATTAAATATTCTCCAGTTTCTTCATTAATTGTTGTTACTAGATTTGGGTCCTCTATAGAAAGTTTTCCTAAAATATCAACAAGCTTAGGTAAATCTCTACTGTGCTTAGGCTCTACAGCCATAGTAACTACAGGCTCAGTTACGTACCTTACAGCCTCAAAAGGAACAATGTCTCTAACTGTTGAAATCGTTTCCCCAGCTCTAGCAGCATTTAAACCAAGTAATGCAGGAATATTTCCTGCATTAAGAGATCCTACAACTTCTCTATATGGGCCCATATAAATACAAACTTGTTGGATTCTAGATTCAGTTTTAGCCCCTACTAAGTATATTGTATCGCCTTCATTTACAGTTCCTGAAAAAAGCCTTCCAGTAGCTACTACACCAGCTTGTGGATCAACTACTATGTTTGTAACACACATTACTGCAGGACCATCATCATCACAATTTACCATAGCCTTCCCCGCTTCGGTTTCTAGGTTTCCACGCCAAATCCTTGGTATCCTGTATTTTTGAGCAACATGAGGAGGAGGCATAGATTCTACTACCATGTCAAGTATAGCTTCATGAAGTGGAGCTTTTTTAACTAGTTCATCTATTTTTCCAGAGCTGTAAGCATCCACTACATCTGAAAACTTTATTCCTTTATTTTTGGCTATTTCAGAAGTGAAACCCCATCTATCTTTAGCTGATCCCATAGCTACAGTGTTTGTTGCAAAACTTACTTTCCATTTATCTCTATATTCAGGTTCAGCATACATTTCAATAAGGCCGTTAAAATCTTTTATGATCCTTCCTATCTTTTCTTGAATTTGAGTTGATGTAAGCTTAAGCTCTTTAATTAGTCTATCTATTTTGTTTATATAAAGGACTGGTCTAACCCTTTCTTCTAAAGCCTGTCTTGTGACTGTTTCAGTTTGTACCATGACTTCCTCTACAGCATCTACTACAACTATGGCACCATCTATTGCTCTTAATGAGCGTGTAACTTTTCCTGAAAAATCTACATGCCCAGGAGTATCTATTAAGTTTATAACATAAGGTTTACCATCCATCTCATGAAGTAAGCTAACGTTAGCAGCTTTTATCGTCATTTGCCTTTTTTGCTCTTCTTCCATAAAGTCTAAAGCTAAAGCTGTTCCTGCTAACGATGGAGATAGTAAACCAGCAGCAGCTAGAAGAGAATCTGACATAGTTGTTTTTCCATGATCTACCTGCCCCTAACGTATACAAATAAATCTTTAGCATACGTTAGTATGGGCTATAATACCAATGTTCCTTATTTGTTCTTTATTCTTTAATATTTTTAATATTTCTGATGTAGTCTTAAATCGTGGCATTTCTTCCCGCCTTTATTCATTAATAGTTAATTTTCAAACGAATTATAAGAATTTATATGTTACGGTTAAATATTAATGAAATGATTAGCTTACTAAAAGCTTATAAAGTATATAAAGTTTTGTTTTTAGAATTAAAATTGAATGCTTATGGAAATAAAAGTAGGTTG
>JAVZFM010000048.1:0-10675 GCA_038872815.1 Bathyarchaeia archaeon | reverse complement strand
GCAACTTTATCAATGCAGGAATATATATATTTAACGACAAGATTTATGAAGCTTTAGAAAAGATTAAAAAGTCTAAAAGAAAAGAGCTTGAGCTTACAGATGCCATTAGATGCTTAATAAAAAATGGGGAAGAAATTAAAGGAGTTATTATTGATTCAAAAGATTGGTTAGATGTTGGATATCCTTGGGATTTGCTTGAAGCAAATAAAAGAGTGCTATTAAAATTAAAGCATGAAGTTTTAGGAACAGTGGAGGATAACGTTAAAATAAATGGACCAGTACTCGTTCATGAAAATGCAAAAATAAAATCTGGATCATATATAATTGGCCCTATTATTATAGGGGATGGATCAATAATTGGACCAAATACATACATTAGACCTTATACCTCGATAGGTAAAAATGTAAGAATAGGAAGCTCTTGTGAAGTAAAAAACAGCATAATAATGGATGATAGCAAAATTCCACATTTATCATATGTAGGAGATAGCATAATTGGAGTTGGATGCAATTTAGGCGCAGGAACAATAACTGCAAACATTAGGTTAGATGAATCTAGTATTAAATTAAGAATTTCAAACAAAACAGTTAATTCTAAGATAAAAAAGCTTGGAGTTATAATGGGAGATTATGTAAAAACTGGTATTAACGTTAGCATTATGCCAGGGGTTAGGATTGGATCAAGAGCATGGATAGGTCCAAGTATTACTATCTACAAGGATGTGCCTAAAAAAGCTAAAATACTTAAGTATCATTAAGATTAAACCTAATTGGGATGAAAACTAATGGTTGAAATGAATAAAGAAGAATTTAAAAAAATGTTTCCAAATCTAGCTAAAGAACTAGAAAGTGGTGTAATGAAAATTGGAATAGATGCTATAAGAACAGATATTGAAGAAGCTGAAAAGGCTGTTTATTCGCTTAAAGAAAGTAAGCCTACAGCAATAGATTATTTAAGGAGATGCGAAAATGAAGAACAAGCTGAAAAGACTATAGATTATTTAGAATCTAAAAATGAGATTTCTAGAGATTATGCAAATAAACTAAGGAAGCAATTGAAAGAAAAAGGGTTAAGGAGTTTTGGCTCTTTTAAGCATGATGGATACTATCTTGAAAAAATGGGTTATGTTTAACCTCTTTTTTTAGTTGAAATTATAGAAACAATATCTTTATCCTTCAATACATAATCATCTTTTAATCTTAATTTTGATCTTGCATCCATAGCATGTAAAAATCCTTCGCCTAACTCAGTATGGATCATGTATGCAAATTCTTTAACAGTGGTTCCAGAAGGTACTAAGTAAGCATCAGGCAATACTCTTCCTTTATGATCAGAAAGCTTTTCTACATCTTCAACTGGATACACAACTATCATTTTTAAAAGTTTAAAAAAAGATAAATTAATAGCTTGTTGAACTCCAGTAGAGCCATAAGGCTTTAAAACTTTCTCCTTTATGTTTTCAAGAGCATTTTTTTGCTCAATAGTTAGCAGCTCTGGTTTAATAATTTTAAAATCAGAGCTACCAGGCATGTAATCAGTTAATCCTTTCTCAGAGCTCCTTCTTAAAGCTAACTCAGCCTCTGCACAACAAGGGACTATAATATATCCTATTTTTTCAAGCTTTTCAATGTTTTCTTTAGCATAAGGAAGATCTATCTTGTTTGCGGCTATAAGCATTGGCTTTGCTATGCTCCTCAACTTATCTATAAAATTCATGAATTCTTCATTATTCCAATTTGAAGGTTTATTTATATCCAGTTCACACTCTTTAACTGCTTTGGTTATGTGAAACTTTTTAATTCCTAATCCACTTAATCTTTCTCCAAGAGTATCATCAAGCTTTTCACTACCCATTTCAACTCTTTTAGAAATCTTTCTCCAATCTTTTTTTAAAATTTGGAATATCCACATATTTATTTCTTCTTCTAAAAATTTTACATCCTCGATTGGATCATGCAAACCTGGTTTACAAGGTTTTCCTTCTATGTCAGTGGCTCCTGCAGCATCTACTACTTGAATTAATGCATCAGCTTTTCTAATTTCATCTAAAAATTGATTTCCTAATCCTCTTCCTTTCCAAGATCCTGGAACTAAACCAGCACAATCTATTAACTCAACTGGAATTAATCTAGTGCCATTTATACAAAGAGAATTAACTGGATTATCTTTAACTTTAAACTCTTTACATACACATTCAGTTTTTAAATAAGCTATTCCTCGATTAGGCTTTATAGTCGTAAAAGGATAATTCGCTATAGCTACTGGAACTAAAGTAGCTGCTGAGAAAAAAGTTGATTTGCCAACATTTGGCTTACCAACTATTCCTACTAATCTTTTCATTTTTCAATCCTTAAGTTAATTATTGCTAGGAAGTTTTATTATGTTATGTTTTATCATAAATTCTATGCTTTTTCTTGTTTCTTCGATTAAGTTTTTAGCCTTAACATAGATTTCTTCTCTAGAAAGCTTAAGCCTTGCTATTCCTTTTTCAATGGCTTTTTGACCTACAGCCACGGCTTCTCTTGGAAAAACTTCCCAATCATCCATGGTCGGAAGAATATAATCATCTTTTAATCCTTTTTCCTCAGCTAAGTTTGCAAGCTCTTTTGCTGCAGCTATACACATTTCATCAGTAATCGTTTTTGCTCTTACATCAAGAGCTCCTCTAAAAATTCCTGGAAACCCAAGGGAATTGTTTATTTGATTAGGAAAATCTGAGCGTCCTGTTGCTACTATTTTAGCTCCAGCCTCTAAAGCCTCCCAAGGCCAAATTTCAGGTATTGGATTAGCGCATGCAAACACTATGGCTTTATTATTCATGGTTTTAATCATATCCTTGGTGATTATTCCTGGACCAGGTCTTGACATGGCAATGCATACATCAGCATCTTTAATGGCTTCTTTAATCCCGCCTAATCTTCCTTCTTTATTTGTTTTTAAGCATAAATTCCATTTTTCATGATGCCCCTTCAAGTCTATTCTATTTGGATGAAGTATTCCTTTACTATCAACCATAATGATGTTTCCAGGCCTTACTCCAGCTGCAATTATCATTCTTGCAACTGAAACATTAGCAGCTCCAGCTCCTACCATGGTAATTAAAACTTCATTAATTTTTTTGCCAACTAGTTTTAATGCATTCATTAATCCTGCTAGCACTACTGTAGCTGTTCCTTGTTGATCATCATGCCAAACTGGAATATCCATTTCATTTCTTAATCTTTCTAAAACATAAAAGCACTTAGGTTGAGAAATATCTTCAAGGTTTATACCTCCAAATGAAGGTTGGATTGCTTTTACAACATTTATGATATCATCTGGGTTTTTTATTCCTAAACATACAGGAAAAGCATCAACCCCTCCTAAATACTTGAAAAGAAGGGCTTTACCTTCCATAACAGGATAGCTTGCTTCAGGACCTATATCTCCAAGTCCTAATACTCTACTTCCATCAGTAACAATTGCTACAGTATTCCATTTATTAGTAAGCTCATAAACTTTTTCAGAATTTTCGATTATTTTTTTACATGGCTCTGCAACTCCAGGAGTATACCAAATAGCAAAATCCTCAAAATTTCTTATCGGGCATTTTGGGAAAATTTGGATCTTTCCTTTATAAAGTAAATGGTATTTTGCGGAAATTTGACCAGGCAGGTAAGCTTTTTTTAAAAGCTCATCAACATTGAACAAATTTTCTCACTTTAAACTTTATATTTATGAATAACAAATATAATTGTTATCACTAAATGGGGAAAAGTTTCATGAGCAATATGGCTTCAAGCTCTATTGAAGAATTGAATTCAGAACTTCTAGTTGGCTTAATCTTTGCTTTTGCTAGAGGAATAATGAAAGCAGATTCATCGATGAAAGAAGGCAAATGGCTTAAGAAAGAATTGATTGGTTTTGAACTTTCTGGAAAAACCTTAGGAATAATTGGTCTTAGCATAACTGGAAATTCTTTAGCGAAAAAAGCGCATTTATTAGGAATGAGCGTTATTGCAACTAGCAATGGAAAAAAGAATAAATTTGTTCCTGAGGAGTTTGTTAAATTCGTCTCATTAGATGAATTGTTGAAAAAATCAGACTTTATTTATATAGACGACTCTTTAAGCTCTGAAGAGTTTATTCTAAACTCAGATAAGCTGAAATTAATAAAAAATACAGCCTATATAATTAATATGGGAGAAAAGTCTTTAATAGAATGGAATTCTTTATTAAATGCTTTAAGAAATATGGAAATAGCTGGTATGGCTTTTAATAAAGATGAAGTTGATCCAAAATTTTTTGATGAGCTTATAAAACTTCCTCATACAATTTTTTTCATAAAAAATAAAAAGTGATTGCTATGTGTGCTTATAAATATATTTCAGAAGCTTGGAAAAACTTAGACAAATCACCATATAAAAGTTTGATGCGTCAATTAGCTATAGAATGGAGAAAAGAGTCTGCAATAAAAAGAATAGAAAAACCTACTAGGATAGATAAAGCTAGGCGTTTAGGCTATAAAGCTAAACAAGGGTTTATAGTTGTTAGAGTAAGGGTAAGAAGAGGAGGAGCTAGGAAGCCTAGACCATCCTCCGGTAGAAGACAAAAAGCTATGGGAGTAAGCAAGTATACTAGAGCGAAAAGCATAAAAAAAATGGCTGAGGAGAGAGTTGCAAGAAAATATCCAAATCTTGAAGTATTGAATTCTTATCCTGTTTGGAAAGATGGGCGTTATCATTGGTATGAAGTAATACTTGTAGATCCAAATCATCCAGTAATTAAATCAGATCCAAAAATAAATTGGATTTTTAATTAATTTTTATACACGATTTTAGTGAGCTAAAAGATGTCAAATCAAGACTTTAAACCAATAGTAGTAACAAGACTTAGAAATAGAATAAAATTTCGAGAAGGAAGAGGATTTTCAAAGTTAGAATTAAAGAAAGTTGGGTTAAACTTAGCTTTGGCTAAAAAGCTAGGTTTAAGAATTGATAAACGAAGAAAAACAATGCATGAGGAAAACGTTAAAAAATTAAAAAAATTTTTTGAATATAAAAATATACTTTCTTCACCCAAGAATTACATTAAAAATATTTAGACTTCTTAAAACTATAAAGATATCCAACTTAAACTGTTAAGAAAGTTTAAACATGTGTTGCTTTTTTATTAGAATAGTTTTGCCAAAAATAACATCAAAAAGCTAAAAATAGGCCTAGGAATATTGCAAGTATAGATCTTATATTTTTAAGCTTATATCGTGGAGCTTTTAAAAGAATCTCAAATTAACTTAACAGAACTCTAATGGGAAACATTAACCTCAAGATTCATTCATAAATTATCCTGCTAAGCCTAAGCATTATTTTTTTGTTAATTAATTCTAAGGACAAGCTTTTAGCATACTTTGAGCTTAGCTTCTTTACATTTCTTTAGTTCCTAGCTTAATATCATAGGTTTTAATCTATCCAATAATCAAATCTTGAACACTCTTGAACTAAAGGTTAAGCTTATAAATTCATACAAAGTAATTAATAATAAAATTAATTGAAAAAATGGAGCTGTAATCAATGAACGAATTTTTAGAAATTATAAGAAATAGAAGAAGTATTAGAAAGTTTGAAGAAAAGGCAATAGAAAATGATAAGATCGATGCTATATTAGAAGCTGGAAGATGGGCTCCTTCTTTTGCTAATACTCAACCTTGGGAATTTATAGTAATAAAAGATAAAAAGATTAAAGAAGAGTTAGTTATAGCAACAGCTCATGATTCTATAGCTCAAGCTCCAACTTCAATAGTTGTTATTGTAAATCCAGAAATAGATCGATTACATCATATAGAAGATGGTGCTGTAGCAACTCAAAATATGGCTTTAGCAGCTTATAGTCTTGGGCTTGGCTGTTTTTGGGTAGGAGTTTTAAATACAGGATCAGAAATAAAGATTAAAGAGATCTTGGGAATTCCAGAAACTTATCGTGTAATATCGATTTTGCCGATAGGCTATCCTGCTGAATTTCCAAAAAAAGGAAGAAAGAAGTTAAAAGAAATAGTTCATTATGAAAAATATGGGAAAAAGCTTTAAAGATTTAAGTATTAGCCTTCTCTTTTAAGCGTTCAATATAACTAGCTAAAGCTATTAATGCATGCCCAGTTGCCCAAGTACAAAGTATCATTTTTTGGCTCCAAAGGAAATGTAAACCTTCTTTATCACCTATAAATGGCCATCCTCCAGTAAGATCTTGTAAGTTTAAAAGATACTTCATTCCTTTTTGAATAGGTTCAGACTCTATTTCTAAACCACTTTTAAGCAAAGCTGTAATTGCCCAAGCTGTGCTAAAATGTATGTAGATATTTTCATTCCAAAAGATTGGGGTCTCATAACTAAGTCTCCATCTTCCAGTATCAAGCTGTGTAGAAATAAGCCATTCTATAGCACTCTTTACTCTTTTGCTGTTCTTCTCTCCAAGCTCTATTAAAGCTAAAGCGCCTATGGCTGTTGGAGTATAATCGCTAAGATTAGCTTCTAGAAACCCCCATCCACCATCCTCATTTTGAATTTTAAAAAACCAATTTTTTGCCTCTTCAAGTTCTTCCTTGAATTTTTTAAATTTTTTTAAAGCAAGAATTGCTAGGTAAGTATCATAAACATTGCTTGGCTTTCCTATTTCTCTAGCCCATCCTTTATCTTTAACTTTAAATTTTTCAATAGCTTTAAGCGACTCTTGAATTGATAAAGAGTCCATAGGCTCTCCAGCTTCAAGAAGTGTTAATAGAGCCCAAAAATGCATACGCGAAGTCTCTACAGGTTCAGGCCAGCTTTTGTTTATTAATTTCTCATGTACATACGCTAAGCTTTTCTTTACTTCATTAGATTTTGGATCAAGCCCAGCTTTAAGCATTCCATACATGGTTTCGCAATGATCTGTTAAGAAAGTTCTTGCATGAGGGTGTCCCCCCCATCCAAAATCTTTATTTCTTATAGTAAACGCCCAATCAAATGCCCAATTAATCGCATCTTTTATTACTTTTCCAGTTATGATTGCATGTTCAATATACATAAAATCACCTTTTTAACGAAATTCGTTTTGATAAATTTTTATATACTTATTTAGAACTATATTAATTTAATGGAGGAGAGAGATTTTGGTAAAAGGAAATGAAAAAAAAGTTATGGTTACTGGAGCTGCCGGACAAGTTGGAATCTATGCAGTTGAGTTTTTAGCTAGATCGTATTGTGTAGATAGAATAATTGCCTCAGACATTAGGGAAGATTTTGGAACTACTGTTGTTAACAATGCGCTTATAGGAGCTGCTATGCACGGATTCTATCCTAAAATAGAGTTTATTAAGTTAGATTTAAGGGATGAAGAAGAAACTGCTAAAGTACTTTCTGAAATAGAACCTACAGTAATTCTTAATGCTAGTACACTACTTTCAAGCTTTTTCTATGTTCCATTAATCAAAAAAAGAATAGGAAAGCTTGGATTACGTTCGCATTTAGCAGGTCATACCTTAGCTAAGGATATAGCCTTAATCTATAGATTGATGAAGGCAATTAAAAAATCAGGGATTGAAACTCGAGTTGTAAATATAGCTTTTCCAGATAATTCCCATGCCGTTTTATCCAAAGTTGGCTTAGCTCCTGATGTTGGAGGTGGAACTTTAGATCTTAATGTTTACTATATATCTAAATTAGTTTCTGAGAAACTTAAAATTCCAATGCATAACGTTTGGATAATGATGGTTGCCCATCATGCTTTAAGAGTTTATCCTGCAGGCGAAATTCCATACTATCTAAACATTAGAGTTGGTGATCGTGATGTAACCAAGAATTTTAATCTTAATGAGTTGATTGAAGAATCAAACAAAGCTACACTGTATGGAATAAAAAACAATGCCTCTATGGTAGCAGCTTCAGCAGTTAAAAATGCTTTAGCAATTTTGAATAATAAAGGATTATTAACACATGCTCCTGGTGTAGAAGGTTTGCCAGGCGGAGTTCCAACTCGTTTAAGTTCTAAAGGAGCTGAACTTGTTATCCCACAAGGATTGACTAGAGATGAAATAATAAAGATGGGCTATGAAGGAATGAAGGCTGATGGCATAGAAAAAATAGATGAGGACGGAACTGTAACTTTTACTGAGCAAGCAGTAAGATTATTAAAAGAAATATTGAATATAGATAGAAAAAGGATGCGCTTAGATGAAGCTGAAAAAATGTCTGAAGAACTTATAGAAAGTTATAATAGACTAGCAAAAGAAGAAATGAAAAAATAAATTCTTTTTTAAGTCTTCTAGCCAAAAAGCTTATGGTCTTTGGGATAAATGGTATTAGGCTTTAAATTATTAATACGTCCTTAATTATATAATGTGTAAAGGTTTTTATTAATGATTATAGATACACATACCTCTATTCCTCCTGACTTTCTTAGGCCTAGGCTTGATAAGTTATTTGAGAAGGCTACAGTAGAAGGTTTATTATCGCGTATGGAAAAAGCTGGAATAGATTTAGCAGTAGTATGGTCTATTGCTAGAGACCCAAATGAGGTTCAAAAAATAAATAATTGGATCTCAAGTATTTGTGAAAAATACCCAAATAAGCTTGTTGGGTTTGCTAACATTTACCCTCCAAGGATAGAGGAATCTTTAAAAGAAATAGATAGGAGTATAAATAAGCTAAAACTTATTGGAATAAAAATCCATCCAGAAGTCCAAAAATTTAGACTTGATGATCCCTCAGTAATAAAAATTTTAAAAAGAGCTAAAGAATATAATCTACCTGTAGTTACGCATGTAGCAAGTCCTGCTTACAACCCAATACCCTTGGATAAGGCTAAAGAAATGCAAGAAAAAGCTGATAAAGAAGAACCATTTGCTAAAGCCTCTTATCTTTTAAAAGTGATAAAAGCTTATGATGATCCAAAGTTTTTTGCAGCCCACATGGGTGGGCTTTATGTTGAAGAGATAAGAAAATCCAACATTTCATTTCAAACAACTGGGGTTTGTAAAGAAGCAATTGAATATGGAGTAGAAAGCGTTGGGGCTGAGCGAATAGTTTATGGATCAGACTTTCCATTTTTTGAAGTACTTGATGAAGTCAAAAAAGTTAAAGAGGCAAGAATTTTAAAAGAGGATAAAGAGAAAATCTTAGGGGAAAACTTTAAAAGGATTTTAAAGCTATAAGGCTCAATAAGTGGTGAAACATGGAAAAATTATCAATTCCCAAAGAAAAATTAATCGAAATGTATAGGAAAATGCTTGAAATAAGGCTTTTTGAAGAAAAAGTAGAAGAAGTTTTTGCAAAAGGCTATATTCCTGGATTTCTCCATCTTTGTATTGGGCAAGAAGCTGTTCCAGTTGGTGTATGCACGAACTTGCGCAAAGATGATTACATAACCTTTAGCCATAGAGGACATGGGCATTGTCTTGCTAAAGGGGCTTCTATGAGAAAAGTTATGGCTGAACTTTTTGGAAAAAACTCTGGATGTTGTAAAGGTAGAGGGGGCTCTATGCATCTTACAGACATGGAGAATGGAATTCTTGGAGCAAACGCGATAGTTGGAGCAAACATTCCAATAGCTGCTGGAGCAGCTCTTTCAGCCAAGCTTAAAGGTACAGATCAAGTTGTAGTTTGCTTTTTTGGTGATGGGGCATCTAATACAGGAGCATTTCATGAAGGCTTAAACGTGGCTGCAATTTGGAAACTTCCAGTAGTTTACGTTTGTGAGAATAACCTTTATGCAATCTCTACTCATGTTTCAACTTCAACTTCTGTAAAAGATATAGCCATTAGAGCAACAGCTTATGGAATACCTGGAGAAATAGTTAATGGTATGGATGTAATGGCTGTTTATGAAGCCTCAAGAAAAGCTATTGAAAGAGCTAGAAAGGGCGAAGGCCCAAGCTTGCTCGAGTGTAAAACCTATAGGTTTTGTGGATCTTTTCAAGGAGATCCTCAAGAATATAGAAGTAAGGATGAAAGATTAGAGTGGGAAAAAAAATGTCCAATAAAAACTTTTAAAGAAAAGCTTATGAAACTAGGAGTTTTAACAGAGGAAATCGATAGAAAAATTCATGAAGAGATTAAAGCTAATATAGAGGATTCTGTTAAATTCGCTCAAGAAAGCCCATATCCATCTGAAGATGAAATTGGCTTATTTGTTTTTGCTTAAATGGGTGAAGTTAAAAATGAAAGAAAGAGAAATAACTTTTGTTGAAGCTTTACGTGAGGCTTTACGTGAAGAAATGATAAGAGATAACTCAATATTCTTATTAGGCGAGGATATAGGAATTCATGGTGGAGATTTTGGAGTAACAAAAGGATTAATTAATGAGTTTGGAAAAGAAAGGGTTAGGGATACTCCAATTTCTGAAACAGCTATATTAGGAATAGCTGCTGGAGCAGCTACAACTGGTATGCGTCCTATAGCCGAAATAATGTTTTCTGACTTCTTAGGAGTTTGTATGGATCAAATCCTTAATCAAATTTCAAAATTAAGATATGCTTCTGGAGGTCAAATGAAGTTCCCATTAGTTATTCGAACAGCTACTGGAGCTGGAATAAGAGCTGGTCCTCAACATTCTCAAAGCCTTGAAGCTTTATTCATACATATTCCAGGCTTAAAAATAGTTTTTCCCTCTACGCCTTATGATGCAAAAGGATTGCTTAAATCTTCTATTAGAGATGATAATCC
>JAVZFM010000047.1:0-10801 GCA_038872815.1 Bathyarchaeia archaeon | reverse complement strand
CTTTCAAAACAATTTATGCTGTAGGCGTCGCTAAAGATGAAAAAGGTGAACTTTACCTTGTTAGAATTGAGCATGAACATATCAGCATGCTTAAGCCCGGCATTAAAGGCATGTTAATCGAGAAAGAAACTTTTGATGACACAATAACTTACTTTATTCCAGAACTTGTGACCGAGAGATCCGGTAAAGTTGCTCTGATAACTGGGGCGACGAGAGGAATAGGTAAAGCGGCAGCATTAGAACTAGCTCGAATAGGATATGATATAGTGATAAATGACATAGAATTGTCGGATGAGGGTAGGGAAGCAATTAACGAAATTGAAAAGATGGGAAGAAAGGCTGTATTTATTAAAGCAGATGTTTCGAAATATGAGGAAGTTGAAAAAATGATTAAGGAATTGTTAAGAAAATAAGCAATAGTACAAAAATAGCTTAGATTAAATCCTTATTTATTAAAACCGTTCTGGAGGGCAACTCTTTCTTAACGTTTTATCATCTCTAAACCTCCATAATCCTTCTCCTGGTTTAATGAACTCAATGTCTAATGCATCGATAAGTTTATCGCTTAAAAGAATCTCATCTTCTCCTGGGGCGATCGTTAAAACAATGTTCACTGCTCCTATACTTTTATTTTCTGAAATAGCCTATGCTTTAACAAGCCCTTTTATTCTATATGCCTTAAATCTTCCTCCTACACTTCTATATTTTTCGATCTTTATTCCTTCAGGAAGCTTAGGATATAGCCCTAATCTTTCTGCAATGCTTATGGAACAGTAACTTCAGGCTCATCCGATTCAAAGCCAGTGTTAGCGATTGTTGAAGCTATAACTTCTCCCCTACTTGAGGCGAGCTTAACCTTAACTCTTACAACTAAAAATCTTTTTCACCTAATGATCCTGAATACCCTGCCTATACGCCTTCTTCTAACTTTTTTACTCTGCCAACTTTTATCAAGTTTAACCTACCAACAAAAAATAAGGTTTTAGAAAAATAAAAATTTATTTATACATTACTTTATGGTTTTAGCCTTAAAAATAAAAGTGGTATTTTATGCTATTAACCATAAATATGTTATTCTTTATTTCTGGCTTTCAAAAATTCTAAATTTAAAAATTGAAGCCATTTAAAGATTTATTTTTCTAGAACTCATCTCCAAACTATTTAAGTCTTGCTTAGAATAAGCTTTCTTATGGAATTTCATGAGATTTCTGATGAAGAATGGGCTTTCATTAAGCCTTTTTACTTCTAAAGACTAGAGCTGATGATAGGCTTACTATAAATGGAATTCTATACGCTCTTATAAAACATGCTAAAAAAGGCTTAAAGATACATGTATGCGTTGATAAGATTCTATGCATTAAGGAATAAGCTATCATCATGCGTATAAAGCCTAACATACATGTAAACCCTATGAATAATAGAATATACTGTTATGTTAAATTCACCATCATTGCTAGCAGATAATTATAAAGCCTATATAGGCTTTTAAGAATAGCTTTAACATAAAGCGCTTATGCTTGTATTATAAACTTAAGCTTATGAATACATGCTGATGTATAGTAAGCTAAAGAAGGAAATTTATAAGCTTATACTAAAAATATCTGTTGATATTACTGCTATTTGCAATGTTAGTTGTTGTGTTATTTTCTTTCTTGAAGATCAACATATGTAGAACAAATGTTGTTTGTTATTTCCTTCTTTGTTGTTCTTTGTTCTTTCTTGTTATCCTTTGTTTATCTTGTTTTCTAGTCTAATGCATTCCTTTTACTCTCCAATACTACACTTGTGTAGCTTATTACATTTTGTTAGTTGCTTTTTCTATTTGATTCTTGTATTCACTATCGAATTTGTTTACATTAACATTGATATGGACTCTATTTTTCAGAAATTTCTATATCCACAAAACAGCATTTATCCTTGAAATATATTCTAGGCAAATTTTGAAGAGCTATTGCATAAGATAAATGTACTTAGTTAATTGCTTTAGAGAATACCATAATTACTAAAAATAAAAATTAAGGAATGAAAGCAATTACGTTTTTTCTTCAATGCTAATGGCTGGTGATAGCCAATCTAATAAATTGATTAAATCTTTAGCAAATATTTTTACTTTAATGGATCCTAAAGAAGATTCAATTTCAGGATCAGAAAAAGATAAATGCTTTACATAAGCTGCTTGCTTGTTTAAGCTAAAAGCTATACTATTGTTAGATATTGAAGAAAGCATTATAGATCTTGCTGTATTCCTTATACGCTCTTGTTTTAACATTTCTTTTAAATTTGATAAAGATTGAATACCTTTGCTTTTTCCTTTAAGCAAGACCCTTCCATTTTCCATAGGCATACTTTCTAAAGTTATTGTTGGAAAAATGTTCTTTACAGCTTTTTCAACTTTTTCAAACTCTTCTGTAGGATTTACTATTGCTTCAACTTCAACCGTTATTTCATTCAAGCTTATTCACTTCTTTAAAAATTTTTTTAAGTTCTATTTCAAGCTTTTTAATGGGTCCTTCGTTTACAACGATTCTATCGGCTAATGCAATTAAATTACCTAGCCCTATTTTAAGTTCGCGCTTATCCCTTTCTTTAAACTCTTTCAAAGATTTTGGGTCATCACTTCTTTTTCTATTTAAAAGCCTTTTATACCTAGTTCTAGGCGAAGAATGAATTCCTATTAATATGACTTTATAATGCTTTTTAAGCTCATTTATTTCATCTATGCTTCTAGCTCCTTCTAGCACAATTAAGTTTGAATTTATTTCTTCTATTTTTGGTATTAATCTTTTTGCCATTATGGCTGCTCCACCTTCTTCACGCATTTTCATCATAAGCATTCCCATGTTTTTAAAATTAGGTTTTAAGCCTCTTTTTTTTGCCTCTTCTCTTACTATATCTCCAAAAGCCAACACTGGAAGCCCTAAGCTTTTAAATATTTGAGAAGATAATGCTTTTCCAGAACCTGGCATTCCAGCTATAACAATTAATTTTTTCTTGTTTTTCAACTTAAATCCTACAATATAATTTATATAAGCAATATTAAATTGCTTATTGTTAGCTTAAATTAGTGATGAAATTGGTTGAAAAAAATGTTAGAAGCTTTATCGCTTTTGATATAGACGATCCTTCAATAAAAAATAGATTCATAGAAATTCAAAATGAATTGATCAAAGCAGGAGCAAAAGTTAAGCTAGTTGAGCCTCAAAACATCCATATAACTTTAAGGTTTTTAGGAGAAATACCTAAAGCTTTAGTCGAAAAAGTAAAAAATGAAATGGTTAATATAGATTTTAAAGCTTTTGATGTAGAATTTAAAGGTTTAGGAGCTTTTCCAAGCCTTAATAGAATAAACGTGATATGGATAGGAATAAAAAAAGGTGAAGAAAAGCTTAAAGAGATTTTTAATCAATTAGAGAATAGACTTAGGAAACTAGGATTTTCTCCAGACCCTAAAGGATTTAGTCCTCATATAACAATAGCTAGAGTTAAATAAAGAGAAAACATAAAAAAATTAATAAAAATTTTAAAAGAAAAAAAAGAGCATCATTTTGGAATCATGAAGCTAGATTCTTTAAGGCTTAAAAAAAGTACATTAACCCCTAAAGGCCCTATCTATGATACTTTACTTGAAGTAAAGGCCAAAGATGAAGCTTATGGAAGGCCTTGAATCTATTTATGAAAAAGTTTTAAAAGATATTTCTCCAAGCAAGCATGAAAAATCAAGAATTGAAAGCTTAGCGAATAGAATTAAAGAAAAAGTTGAAAGCTCTTTAAAAAAGCTTGATATAAATGCTGAAGTAAGGATTGAAGGCTCAATAGCTAAGGATACATGGCTAAGCAAAGAAGCAGATATAGACATTTTTATGCTATTCCCTCCTGAAATCGCTAAAAACAAGCTTAAAGAAATAGGATTAAAAGTTGCTTACGATGCTATGGAAGGCTATAAAACTTTTGAAAGGTTTGCAGAGCATCCTTACTTAGAAGCTTTAGTTAATGGAATAAAAGTTAATATAGTTCCATGCTTTAAAGTTGAAAAAGGAAAATGGTTAAGCGCAACTGATAGAACTCCTTTTCATACAGAGTACATGAAATCTAGGCTAAGCGATGGATTAAAAAATGAAGTTAGGCTTCTTAAAAAGTTCATGAAAGGGATAGAGACTTACGGAGCAGAAATAAAAGTTTCTGGTTTTAGTGGATTTCTTTGTGAAGTCTTGACTTTATACTATGGATCTTTTGAAAAAGTTTTAAAAGCTGCAAGCAAATGGAAGCTTAAACAAGCTATAGACATAGAATCTTATTATAAAGGTAGAGAGTATGAGCTTTATGATTTATTCGAAGATCCATTAATAGTTATAGATCCTATAGATAAAGGAAGGAATGCTGCAGCTGCTGTTAAAAAAGAAAAAATGTGGGAATTTGTAGCAGCTTCAAGAGCTTTTTTAGAAAATCCAAGCATTAAATTCTTTTATCCGCCTAAGCTAGATTTACCAAGCAATAAAGCCATTTTAAAAGAAATCAAAGATAAAAAAATGAATTTAATTTTTATAAAATTTGGAAAAATAAATGCTGTTGTTGATGTTATATGGAGCCAACTTTTTAAAACAGAAAAATCTTTAAAAAATTTTTTAGAAAAAAACGATTTTCATGTTATAAAATCTGCAAGCTGGAGCGATGAAGAATTAAACAATGGAATAATTTTTGAACTAGAAATTAATCCTATTCCTTTGATTAAAAAGCATTTAGGGCCTCAAGTCTTTAGAAAAGAAGAGTCTAAAAGGTTTCTTGAAAAGCATGCAAATGCTATGGATACTATTTCAGGTCCATGGATAGAGGGCGATAGATGGGCAGTTGAAAAAGTTAGGAAAAACTTTGATTCTATAGCTTTGCTTAAAGAAAAATTAAAAAATGGGGGAAGAGAAATAGGAGTTGCTGAAAAAGTTTCAGAATGTTTTAGAAAAGGAGGATTTGAAATCCTTTCAAACGAAGAGATAATAGATTTTTATGAAAAAAACAATGAATTCGCAATATTTTTTGTAAAATTTTTAAAAAGCAAAAAATTTTGGGTTTAGTGGAATAAGCTTGAGCTTAGAAAAAGAAATAGAAAATTTAGCTCGTAAGTTAGCATTTCAAAATGCTATTAAGCATAAAGGTAAAGCAAAGCTTGATGTAGTAATAGGAAAATTGATCAATGAAAAACCTGAGATTAAACCATTCATTAAGGATTTAATAAAGTATATAAACCAAATCGTATTAGAAATTAATGCTTTATCTTTTTTTGAACAAAAAAGAATAGTTGAAGAGAATTGGCCAGAGATTTTAATAGAAGAAAAGCTTGAAGAAAAAAAAGCCTTACCTCCTTTGCCAAATTTTGAAAAATACTCTACTATAGTTACTAGGTTTTCTCCTAATCCTGATTTTGTGCTTCATATTGGAAATGCAAGAGCTTTAATATTAAGCCATGAGTATGCAAGGATGTATAATGGAAAATTTCTATTAAGGTTTGAAGATACAGATCCTAGGTTAAAAAAATCAGCTTTAATTTTTTATGATTTAATAAAAGAAGATATGGTTTGGCTTAATTGTAAATGGGATGAGGAATTTATTCAAAGCGATAGAATAGAAATCTACTATGATTATTGTAAAAAGCTTATTGAAATTGAAGGAGCTTATGTTTGTACTTGTAAAAAAGAAAATTTTGAGAAATTAATAAAAAATTGCTTGCCATGTGAATGTAGAGGCTTAAGCAAAGAAAATCATTTAGAAAGATGGGAAAAAATGCTTTCAGGATATTATAAAGAAGGAGAAGCAATAGTTAGAGTAAAAACAGATATTAAACATCCCAATCCAGCTGTAAGGGATTGGCCTGCCTTTAGGATAATAGATACAAAAAAGCATCTACATCCAAGAGTTAAAGACAAGTATTTTGTATGGCCATTGTACAATTTTGCTTGTGGAATAGACGATCATTTAATGGGTATAACTCATATAATTCGAGGAAAAGAGCATATAACAAACATGGTTAGGCAAAAATACATGTATAAGCATTTTGGATGGAATTATCCTGAAGCAATCCACTATGGAAGGTTAAAAATAATAGATGCAACTCTTAGCAAATCCAAGATGATTCAAGGAATCGAAAATAAGCTTTATGAAAGCTTTGAAGATCCTCGTCTTGCAACAATAGCTTCTTTAAGGAAAAGAGGAATAACTTCTGAAGCTTTAAAAAAATTCATTATCGATGTAGGAATAAAGCCAGCAGATGTTATTTTAAGCTGGGAAAACGTTTATGCATACAATAGAAAAATAATCGATCAAATAGCAAATCGTTACTTTTTCATACAAGATCCTATAGAAGTTTTAATAAAGAATGTTCCAAAAGAATTTGATGTTAAAATAAGCCTTCATCCAGATTATCCAAGTAGAGGCTTTAGATATTTTAAAATAAAGCCTGAAAATGGGCTTTTAAAGATATTAATTTCTAAAAAAGATTTAGAAAAATTTGCTTCAAAATGCTTGATCAGATTAATGGAATTGTTCAATATTTCTATAGAAAAGATAGAAAATAAAAAAGCATATGGATGTTTTCATAGTGAAAGCTATGAAGAAGCTAAAAGGCTTAATGTGCCTATAATTCATTGGTTAACAAAAGAATATTCTATTGAAACGAAAGTTTTAATGCCAAATGCGAATGAATTGGATGGATTAGGAGAAAAATGGCTATTGAATGAAAATCAAGGGAGCATAGTCCAATTAGTAAGGTTTGGTTTTGGAAGGATAGATTTAAAAACTGAAAAATTAGTAAAGATACGTTATGCTCATAATTAATTTTAGTTATGAAATTTCAATGCTTAATTGATATTCCATTATTCCTGATGGAATAACCCTAACACTCCATGTTTCAGGCGTAGATACTTCTCTTTTGATTTCTAAGGTTCCACGCTTTATACATCTATAAGTAGTAATTATTGGGCTTACGTTTATCGTTATTTTTTCAAAAATTTCCATTTCAGTATCGCTATAAGTTTTTGTTGGGCTTATCAATTGAAAACTTACATTTCCTAACCCAGTCCAACTACTTTCTATAGATATCTTTTTTGCACCTGGTCTTACTAAAAAGTTATAAGCTTCTAGCCCATAAGTTAAATAAGCCGTTTATTCCACCTCCTTTTTTAAATCTTAATCTTCATAAATTTTTAGTAAACTCTCCTATTTTTAGTTTTGCTTATGGCTTAGATAAAAATGAAACTTTTTTAACTTCAGCTATTATTCGATCTATTTCATCAATAATGCTTTTTTCTTGTATTTTTCTAGGCTCATCATAAAGCTTTAAAGGCGGGCTTTCATGAACTTTTTGTTTAAACAGTTCAATCCAAGATTTAGGCAACTCATCTTGAGGAGAAAATTCAGAAACTTTTGCAAACATTAAAGCCCAACATCTAGTTACGTTTGAAAAGTTATATCCTCCTCCACCAAACATAATTAATTTTCCATCACAAACTTCATGAGCTAATTCATGCATGATATTTATGGCTTCAATGTATGCTTTAGTGCTTAAATCTAAATGAGCAAGCCTATCTCCAAAATGAGCATCTATACCACATTGCATTAAGATTATTTCTGGTTTAAAACTTTTAGTCAATATCGGTACTAGTTCCTTAAAAGCTTTTAAAAATGCTTCATCGTATGTATGAGGAGGAAGAGGAATGTTTATTTTATAGCCTTTAGCATCTTTTTCACCAAATTCATCTATAAAACCAGTACCTGGAAACAAATATCTTCCATCTTCATGAAAATCTATATTTAATAAGCTTGGGTCTAAGTAAAATCCATACATTACGCCATCTCCATGATGAGCATCTATGTCTAAATACATAATTTTTTTAACGTTATATTTTTTCTTTAAATAAGCTATAGAAATTGCTGGATCGTTAAATATACAAAATCCAGATGCTGCTTCAGGATGAGCATGGTGTAATCCTCCAGCTGGGTTAAATGCATGACTGGCCTTTCCATCCATGATCGATTCTATGCCATATAGAGATGCTCCAACAACTTTAAGCGAGGCTTCATAGCATCCTTTAAATGCAGGAGTATCTCCCATATCCAATAAGCCATAGCCTAAATTGCTTATACGCTTAACAAAATCAACATAGCTTTTTTTATGAAAAAGTAATACTTCTTCTTCGCTAGATATCCTTGGCTTAAAAACCTTGACTTTAGGCAAATTCAATATCCCTAAAGCTTTCATAAGCTCTACAGCAAGCATAACCCTTAATGAACGAAAAGGATGGGATGGACCAAAATCATAACTTAATAAGCTTTCATCGTAGATTAAAGCAGAGATTCCTCCCAAATCTTATCAACCTTAATTAATCTTAGACTTTTTTAGTTTATAAGTATTGAAAAACTTTAATTATAAGATCTGCATATTTTCGTTTTAAGCTTTAGCTTTAATAATTAAGGCATATTAAGGTAAATTAAAGCGAATATTTAAGGAAGCAAATAAAATGGAAATAAAGGTTTTAGAAAAAACTAATGAAACCATAAGGTTTATGCTTAGTGGAGCTACTCCTGCTTTTGCTAATGCATTAAGGCGAGTTATCATTTCAGAAGTTCCGACAATGGCTATCGAAGATGTAGTAATAGTTGAAAATACTTCTATAATGTATGATGAAATCCTTTCTCATAGGCTTGGACTTATTCCTTTAACAACAGACCTAGATTCTTACTATCTTCCAGAAGAATGCTCTTGCAAAAGCGATTTTGGATGTGCAAAATGTCGTTCATCTTTTACTTTAGAAGCTGAAGCTTACGACAAAACTATAACAGTTTATTCAGGAGATATTAAATGTAGTGATCCAAAGATAAAACCTGTAAGCGATAAAATCCCAATAGTAAAGCTTGCTCCTAGGCAAAAATTGAAATTAGAAGCTTATGCTAGGCTTGGAAGAGGTTTAGAGCATGCTAAATGGCAACCAGTTTCAGCATGTGGATACAAGTTTTTGCCTAAAATAAACATAGATAAAAAAAGATGCAATATATGTGAAGAATGCGTAAAGTATTGTCCTAAAGGAATTCTATTGATTCAAGATAAAACTTTAATAGTTAAGGATGAATTTAAATGTACTTTATGTAAAGATTGTGTTAAACATTGTCCAATGGATCCTCCTGCAATCGAAATAAACTGGGATGATTCTACATTCATATTCTATTTAGAGTCTACTGGCTCGTTAAAAGTGGAAAGAATAATTAAAGAGGCTTTAAAAATAATTGCTAATAAGTCAATATTGCTCTTAAACCAATTAAAGGAGCTTGAAAAAAGTGAAAAAAGGGTTAAAAAATCCTAGTTTATTGAACTTAATAAAATTCCTTGAAAAAAAATCAAAAGAAAATGAAGCTCCAGTATGGAAAGCTTTAGCTAAGCTTTTAAGCTCTTCAAGGCGTTTAATGAGACGTGTTAATGTAAGCAAGATAGCAAGGTATGCAAAAGAAGGAGAAATCATAGCTGTACCTGGAAAAGTCTTAGGAGCTGGAAGCTTATCTAGCAAATTAACTGTTGCAGCATATAAATTTTCCGCACAAGCTAGGAAAAAAATACTGGATTCTGGAGGAGAATGTATATCATTCTATGAATTGATTGAAAGGAATCCTAAAGGAAAAAACGTAAAAATATTGGGATGATCTATGATGGATGAACAAATAATAATAGATGCTAAAAATTCAATTCTAGGAAGGTTAGCTAGCTATATAGCCAAGAAAATTCTTCAAGGAAACCATGTAATAGTAATTAACGTTGAAAAGGCTATAATCTCTGGAAAAAAATCAAGCGCTACAAAAAAAGCTAAAAGTCGCTTAAAAACTAGGACTTTAGCTTCTTTAGAAAAAAGCCCAAAGCATCCAAGAAGGCCTGATACTTTATTTAGGCGTGTAGTAAGAGGAATGCTTCCTTGGAAAAAGCCAAAAGGAAAAGAAGCCTATAAAAGGCTAAAAGTTTTCATTGGCGTTCCTGAAGAATTTAAAGATAAACCTACGATATCTATAAAAGAGGCTTCTGCATCTAAGCTTCATTGTCCATGTATAACGCTAGAAGATTTTGCAAAAGAGCTTGGATGGGTGAAATAAAAATTGAGTGAAAGGAAAAAGGTTTTGCTTGTTAGTGGAAAAAGAAAAATGGCTATAGCAAGAGCTATAGTTAAGCCTGGTAAAGGAAGGATAACTATAAACAATTTCCCAATAGACTTTATTACTCCTGAAGTTGCTAAAGCTAAAATGATGGAGCCTTTGATTTTAGCTGGTGATAGATGGAAAGATATAGATATAAAAGTAAACGTTAAAGGAGGAGGATTTATGGGTCAAGCTGAAGCTGCTAGAATGGCTATAGCTAAAGCTTTAGTTGAATGGACAAGAAGTAGTGAATTGAGAAGGATATTTTATAGCTATGATAGAAGTATGCTAGTTGGAGATCAAAGAAGAACTGAACCTAAAAAATTTGGTGGACCAGGCCCAAGAAGAAGGAGGCAAAAATCTTATAGGTAGATGTATTTGAATTGATGATTCCAATTAGATGTTTTACTTGCGGTAAGCTTTTAGCTGATAAATGGGAAGAATATTTAAATAAAATAAAAAATGGAGAAAATCCAGCTAAAGCATTGGATGATTTAGGAATTAAAAGGTATTGTTGTAGAAGGATGTTAATCTCTCATAAAGAAATAATAGATGATGTTTTAAAATATGCTGAAATCTTTGAGAAAAAGAAATCTAAAGAGGTAAATACTTATGAGTAATTTTGAAATGATAAAAGATG
>JAVZFM010000046.1:2936-10849 GCA_038872815.1 Bathyarchaeia archaeon | reverse complement strand
TTAAAACAAGTCTAAAAGGCTTATAGCCATAGATGAAACGAAAACTAAGCTTGTTAGCAATCAGGTTTATTCTAGCCTTTATAGTAAGCTTTTCTAGATCAATCCTAGATACTATGAAGAAAAGCCTTTATTCCTAGTCGATAAAGGCCAATAGTATCCAGATGCATTCAGAAGCTTAGATCTAGCCTATAAGCATGAGTGCTTTGGAATATTGAAAGCTAGGTTAAAGCAATTCTATAATAAATTTCCTTATAAGAAAAATTCTTAGAAGCCTTTATAGGCTTTTATAATTATTTGCTAGCAATAATGATGGGTTTAACCTAACAATATCTTTTATTTGAGCGAAAAATATAAATACTATAACACTGTTATTATAACGACAGTAATTCTGATTTAAAATATTGGTTATCAAGTTGCCAAGAGATCCTGTTTGCGGCATGATAGTAGACGCTAATAAAGCTATTAAGCGTAAGATTGGAGACCGGACTTACTATTTCTGTAGTGAAATATGCGCTAATGTGTATGAACAACCTGAACTGGAATTAAAACAAATGAAGCGCAGAGTTGCTTTAGCACTTTTAGGCGTGGTTGGCATTGCTGCATTGCGGGTTATAGCTGTATTTGGCCTTGCTGTAACAATAATGACATTTAAAATAATTGGAATCTCTGCATGGGATTTGTCTCTCTTTATTCTTTCAACCCCAATCGTTTGGGTGGCTGGATGGAGTATCCATTATGGAGCGTATAATGCGCTGAAAAGCCGAACCATCAATATGGACGTGCTTATAACAACTGGCGTTTTAGCTGGTTGGGGATACGGCGTTGTAAGCATGTTCTTTCCGTGGCTGGGCACTGAAGGTTTCGGCTACATGGAAGTCGCCATTGCAATTCTGGCTTTTGTACTGTTAGGTAAGTTTATAGAGGAAACCATAAGGAGAAAGTCAGCTATAGCCATTCGGAAGCTGCTAGAGCTAAAGCCTACTGTTGCTAGAGTATTAAAGGATGGGCAAGAAATTGAAGTTCCAGTTGAGGAAGTTCAAGTTGGCGACATACTTATTGTTAAACCTGGCGAAAAGATTCCAACAGATGGCGTTGTTATAGATGGTTATTCTTCAGTTGATGAGAAAATAATTACAGGGGAGAGTGTACCCGTGGAGAAAACTGTTGGCAATGAAGTCATCGGTGCCACTATTAACAAAACAGGATTATTGAAGATAAGAGCAACTAAGGTTGGTGAAGAAACAGCTCTTATGCAAATAGTTCGCTTAGTTGAGGGGGCTCAAGCCTCAAGTACACCTGTTCAAAAGTTTGCAGATCGCATTGTCAGTTATTTCGTTCCTATAGTTTTCACAATTGCTGGAGTAGCCTTCATATTCTGGTTTTTTACAAGGGGATTTACATTTGCTTTTCTCGTGCTGTTAGCTGTACTTCTTATAGCTTGTCCATGCGCCCTAGGCATAGCTACACCTACAGCCATTTTAGCTGGGGTAGGAAAGGGAGCTGAATATGGTATACTCCTGAGGGGTGGTGAGTACGTTGAAAAAGCGAGGAAGCTAACTACTATAGTTTTTGACAAAACTGGAACGTTAACAAAAGGTGAGCCCCTAGTTACTGATATCATAGCATTTAAAGGCTATAAAGAAAATGAAGTACTACTTTTCTCAGCAATAGCCGAAAAGGGATCAGAGCATCCATTGGCTGAAGCTATCTTAAAGAAGGCTAGCGAGGTTAATCTTAATGTTCCAGATGCTGAAGCTTTTGAGGCTATACCTGGGCATGGCGTAAAAGCAGTTTATAGAGGTAAAACTATACTCTTTGGGAATATAAGGCTTATGCAAATTAATAAGATAGGTGTTGGAAAAGAGGTTAAAACCCACCTGATAGCACTTGAAGAGAAAGGAAAAACAGTCATGATACTTGCTATTGGTAGCAAAATCTGCGGAATCGTTGCAGCTATGGATATGCTTAAAGACAATGCTAGAGAGACCATAACGAGGCTTAAAAATATGGGACTTGAAATTTTGATGCTTACAGGAGATAATAAGCGAGTTGCTAAAGTAATTGCTCAACAATTAGGCATTGATAAGGTTATTGCTAATGTTTTACCATGGGAAAAAGTTGACGTTATAAAGAAACTTCAGAAGGAGGGAAAGGTAGTAGCCATGGTTGGCGATGGTATAAACGATGCCCCATCCATTGCCCAAGCAGATATAGGCATAGCCATAGGTAGTGGAACAGATATCGCTAAGGAAACTGGCGGCATAGTTTTAATTAAAGATGACTTACGAGATGTTGTACGAGCAATAGTGCTTAGTAAGGAAACTATGAAGAAGATTAAATCAAATTTATTTTGGGCATTTTTATATAACATTGTTGCAATTCCTATAGCTGCTACTGGTCTATTAAGCCCAATTATAGCTGCTGGAGCAATGGCTTTTAGCTCGTTATTCGTTGTAAGCAACTCTGCAACCCTGAAAATGCTAAAGCTGTAAGCGAATTTAAAGGAGGTGAGAATAAATGATGAAAGATCCTGTTTGTAGAATGAATATTAACGAGAAAACTGCCAAATTTAAGTCAGAATATATGGGCAAAACTTACTATTTCTGTAGCAAATCATGTAAAGATGTTTTCGATAAGAACCCAAACGAATACCTTAAATGATCCTATACTTTTATCGTATGAATTAAACAAAAACCTTTCCGCTTTTTAGCTTTTTTATGGATAAATATAGTCTGAATCATATTGGTCGTATTCAGTTAAGGATTTTTATTGAGCCATCCCCTTCCTTATGTTTAAAGGCAAATTCAAGCATGTTTTTTTAGGAAGAGGACAGCTCGATGGATTATTCTCTATGGCGTGTATCATAAGCACTTAAGCCCTTCGCTAAACGATACTAGGCTACTGTTAGGCTTTTGGTTCAAGGCTTTAGCTCAATTCTCTGAAGTCTTGTTTAAGACTAAGGCTTATAGGGCTTTCGTTGATGAAACTCAAACATACGTTCATAACTAGCCTTAGTGGCTTTTTACGCTTATGGATTACGCTAAATCGCTCTGGCTTAATGGCTTTTCTATTAGGCTTAGGAAGCTTAGGATTGAAAATGGAGCTCGCTTAGTATATACGGATAAGCCAAGCTAGGCTTAGGCATGTAATCTTTGAGCTAGAATAAGTGAAATTCATGTTCGCTTCAACATGGGCTTAGTAAAGCCTTAATTGCCTATTAAGGGCGAGACGGAGTGGCTTAGGTTCTTGAAGCTAATCAAAGAGGCAATACCAAATGCCATTAACTAAATACGACAATAATATTTAGCGAAAAATTAATTTATAAGTATGTTATATTTAATTTTGAGTGAAATTAATGTATTTACCATGTGAATCTATAGGACAACGTCTTCTTCCAGTCTTTCGATCCTATATAGCTAAAGAGCTTATCGAAAAGTATGGCTTAACACAAACTGAAGTCGCTAAAAAACTTGGAACAACGCAAGCAGCTATAAGCCAATATCTACGTTTAAAGCGTGGAGTCAAATCTCTAGAAGAATTTTGGGAGATTTTACCCATGATACAATTAACTGCAAGCGAAGTGGCCAACGAAATAGCTTCAGGAAGAATTAGCTCAGACAAAATAGCATCAAGATTTTGTAAACTATGTCTATTTGCACAGAGGAAGGCTTCAGGGAATAAATAACTATCCTTTTACTCTATCATACACTACTTGAGATTATAGTTACTATATATCTAATGTGTATGGCTGATGTTTGTTTAAAAATGGCTTTGAAAAAGGGTTCCTCTACTTGCTACGAATTACCAAAATTTATTTCCTTATAAATGAATTTTATAGCCGCTTCTTGGCTACTTAAAAGATGCATAATCCAGCATAAACCAAACAAACAGCATTTTATGCATATATCACATTTTCTAAAAAGCCTTACTTACATTGCTTTTAAGAAATATCTTATTTAATAAATTTGCAATTGAATAGTATATTTCTTAACATAAGAATTTTGTTGAATTGCCTATTTTTCTCATATTTAATCTCCATTCATAAAGCTTTAGAAAATTGATGCTCCAAAATAGAAACGTTAATATACTAAAGTTGTTTTATTTAAAATCGTGAAGTTTGTATGAATAGGATGCTTTTAAAAATTAAAGCTTTAAAGATTATAGCCATTCTCCTAATAGCCACAATACTTTTTTCATTCTTAAGTAACAATCAAGCTATAATTGCCCAAGAGGCTATTTCACCACCTATCTTAAAAAAAGTGCTTGGTGGAGGTTTTATAGAATTAGCTGAAGGAGACCATGATGTATTTAATATAGCCATATTCTATACAAAAGAGGGTTTTATAAAAGGGCATTTTGATTATAAAATGATTCGAAAAAACTTACATATTATGTTCACTAGTGAAAATATTACATATTTAGAAATAAAGGGAGATACTGCAATAATACAAGGGTTAACTATCCGAGAAGATGTGGGTAAAAACCAAAAAGCAGAGTATTCTTTTCAAGTAATAGCCAAGGATTGTGGTGAAAAGCTTGGAAGTGATAATATATCTGTTAGCATCAATGGACCTAATGGTTTTATCCATGAAGTTTCAGAAGCAACGATAAAAGGACAAATAATTATAATGAATGAAATTGAACTCCCAAGCTATAACATTCGTGGAGGAAAAGTTTTTATAAAAAGCAATAGCAAGATAGAGAGGCTTTTATTCTATCCAGATCATGGAATACTTAACTTAACTATAAGTGGAGCTCATGGAACTAGAGGATATATGAATATCACTTTGAAAAAGGAAACAATAGATGGCCAACCAATAGTGAGTATAGATAACAAACCAGTTTCAATATTGGTTAAAAGCAATGAAACCCATCATGAGGTTTATTTTGAATATACACATAGCGTTCATGAAATTGCAATTTATGGAACGGCTACAACTCCTATTCCAGAGTTTAAAATTGGGAGTATTCTTGTTTTAAGCATATTTATAGTCTATATAGTGTTAAGCCTAAAGAAACAAAAAATAATTTTAAGCTAAAATCTTTATGCTTTTTATTAAACACTCCCTTCCGCTAACGACTTCAACGCTTTTATTACATTTTGGACATGAAAAAATAGGGAAGGCTATATGATAAGCTGGATCATCTTTATAAGCAATTTTTCCTTTAAATTCACAATTTTTGCATTTTACAATTCCTTCAGCTTCTTCTATATATATCCTTGATCCTTCAAGAATAGTTCCTTCGCTAAGAAGCTTATAAGCAAACTTTATTTGTTCTTTAGCCAAAAAAGTTAGCTTTCCTATAACAAGCCTTATAGCTAATACTTTTTTAGCATTTCTTTTTTTAGCTTCATGTAAAACTTTTTCCACTATTTGAGCTGTTAAAGAAAATTCATGCATTTTTATCCTATTTTAAAGGTTTAAAGCTTTTATTACTTCGATTATTCCTTCTCCAGCTTTACAATTTGTCTTAATTACTTTAGCATTAGGATTTACTGATTTTACATCACTTTCTAGCTTATTAACATCAACATCCATAGCTTTAGCTAAATCTATTTTGTTTATAACAACAACGTTTGCTTCAGCGAATATGAAAGGATGCTTAACAACCATGTATGGGCCTTCTGTTACACTTATAACAACTATTCTTTTATCTGCGCCTAGAGGAAAATCAGCTGGACAAATTAAATTTCCCACGTTTTCGATGAAAAGAACGTTAATATCTTGAATATCGATTTTCTTTAAAGCTTTTTTTACTAAATTTGCATCTAAATGGCATTCTTTCCCTGTATTTATTTGAATAACTTTTACTCCATGTCGTTTTATAATATCACAATCTATAGATGTTGTTAAATCTCCGTTGATTACAGCTATCCTATACTTTGTTTTTAGTCTTTCTATAAGCCTCTCTATTAAAGAAGTTTTCCCAGAACCTATCGACCCCATTACATCTATTGCTATTATACCATACTTTTTAAGTAAAGTTTTATTCTCTTCAGCTATTTTCATATTTTTTTCGAGGAAATCTTCTTCAAGCTCTATATCAAAAATTTCTCCTTCTTCAGCTTTAATGATTTCATCCATATACATTTTTTAATTTTAAAGTACTTAAATTGTTTGTGGTTAAAAAGTTTTAAGCTCTATATATTTTTTAAGTTGACAAAATCCTTAAAATTAAACGAAAACTATATATTTTTGTAAATAGTGGTTTCAACTTGAGGAAAGCCTATGAGCAAACCTATAAGTATTAAAACTTGGCAATTGATTGCAATAATAATAATCGTAGCTTTAATAGTTAGTGGCATAACTTATGCAGCAGTACCGCCTAGAGAAGTAGTGAAGGAAGTACCTGTTGAAAAGCCTGTAGTAAAGAAGTTAAAAGCAGGATTCATTTATGTAGGACCTATAGGGGATTATGGGTGGACCCATGCCCATGATCAAGGCAGAAAGTATGTGGCAAATAAATTCCCATGGCTTGAAACAGTTTATGCTGAAGCCGTGGCTGAAGCTGATGTAGACCGTTATATAGATAGGTTTATTACAGAGGAGAAAGTAGATATAGTTTTTACAACCAGTTTTGGATACATGGATGCCACCATAGCTGCTGGTAAAAAATATCCAGACAAAATATTCATGCATTGCTCAGGCTATAAAAGAGCTCCTAACGTAGGAACTTATTTCGCTGAGTTTTATCAGTTATACTACTTAAATGGGTTAATGGCAGGAGCTTTAACGAAAACCAATAAAGTAGGATATGTTGCAGCCCATCCTATACCTGAAGTCATTAGACATATAAACGCATTTGCTTTAGGTGTTAGAGAAGTAAACCCACAAGCAACAGTATCTGTAAGATGGCTTTTCGCATGGTATGATCCAGCTAAGGCAAGAGAGGCTGCTGAAGCGTTAATAGCTGAAGGCGTTGATGCTATAGCTTTTACTGAAGATTCCCCAACTGTTTTGCAAGTTGGTCAAGAGTATACAACACGAGGAAAACAAATTTATACTTTCAGTCATTACAGTCCAATGCAAAAATTTGGTCCAGACACTTGCGTTAGTGGACAGCTTGTACATTGGGAAAAGCTTTATGAAGATATCTTAATGCGAGCTTACTTAGGCGTATGGGATAATAGGGATTATTGGTGGATGTTAAAAGAAGGGGCTGTAGAACTCGGTGGAGAGATCGGTGTCCCAATTAATTCTAAATTCATCCCGGATCTAAAAGCGAAGATAGTGAAGGATTCACTTCTAGGCGAAATAAGTGTATATGATTTAGTTATGAAAAGATTAAGTCAAATGAGTGAAGAAACAGTTTTATTCGACCCATTTACTGGACCAATAAAGGATCAAGATGGCAAGGTAAGGATAGAAGCTGGACGTAGAGCGAGTCATGATGAACTATGGACTATGGATTGGTTTGTGGAAGGAGTAATTGGCACTATTCCTAGATGATTTTATTAAAACTCCCTTTATTTTTTATTTCTCTTCTCTTATGTATGGTATACCAAGAGCTGAGGGAGCTCCTATTCTTTTTCTTATAGTTTCTTTTGTAGCGGCAAGCAGTATTATTACGGTAAACATGTATGGGAGCATTGCTAATAAATTTGGTGAAATTCCAAAAGGTTGAAGTCTATATTGAAGAGCCTCTATTCCTCCAAAAAGGTATGCTCCAAAAAGAGCTCTTAAGGGACTCCATAAAGCAAATATAGTAAGAGCTATAGCTATCCAGCCTCTTCCAGCTGTCATGCCTTCAGTCCATGCTGGGGAGTAAGCTATTGATAAATAAGCTCCAGCAAGGCCAGCAAGTATGCCTCCTAAAAATACGCAAAAATACCTGATCTTGTATACGCTTACGCCTAAAGCATCAGCTGCGGCAGGATTTTCTCCTACAGATCTTATGTTTATTCCAGCCTT
>JAVZFM010000046.1:0-2926 GCA_038872815.1 Bathyarchaeia archaeon | reverse complement strand
TAAAAAGAATGATCCATAAAATTGGAACTAAGATTAATGAAACATAGACTAGCAAATCATGCTTGAATAGAAATGGACCAAAAATTGGTATACTGCTTAAAATTGGGATAGGAATTGGTCTAATAGGCGATGGCAAAGGTAGCCCAACATAGCTCTTCCCCAATAAACCACTCAGCCCTAATCCAAACATTGTAATCGCCAATCCTGAAACTATTTGATTGGCCCTAAGCGTTATGGTTACAAAAGCATGGATTAATGCTAAAATTCCACTAGCTATAGCAGCTAAAACAACTCCAATCCAAGGATTGCCTGTATTCAAAGTTGTACTGAAGCCAGTAATAGCTCCAATTATCATCATCCCCTCAACCCCTAAATTCAATACTCCAGACCTTTCAGCATAGATTTCACCTAAAGTTCCAAGGAGCAATGGAGTTCCAGCTCCAACGGCTGTATTAAGTAAAGTTTCAAGAAATTCTAAATTCATTTTTCATCGCCTAAGCTTTATTTTATAACGAGCAAGAACTTCGCCTCCAAGTACAAAAAGTAGTATAATGCCATTAAATATATTAACTGCAGCAACAGGTAAACCTATTAGTTGAATAGCGTCTCCACCTATTAAAAGCCCTCCAAACAACAATGAACTTAAAATAACCCCGAGCGAGTTTAGTTTTCCTAACCATGCAACTATTATTGCTACATAACCATAACCTGTTGCATAAACATATCCAGCGCCTGATACCCCTAATCTTAATCTATACTGTATTCCTGCAACTTCTCCCACTCCAGCCACTCCAGCTAATCCACCGCTAACCAATGCCACAATGATAATGACCTTAGAATAGCTAATTCCAGAGTACTTGGCAGCCCATGGGTTTTCACCAACAACACGAATCTCATATCCTAGCTTAGTTTTTGTTATTAAAATATAGATTAGAATGGCCAATAATAAAGCTAAGATTAGGGTTGGATAATGAATTCTAGTATTAAAAAGGCGAGGGAGTTGGGCTGAGGGAGAAAATTTAGTTGTATAGGGAAAACCCCACTCTTCAGGACCCTTCCAAGGTCCATAGACCAAGTATTTTAGAAGCTCAAGAGCTATGTAGTTCATCATAAGCGTAGTTATTATTTCATTTATATTAAGTTTTGATTTAAGGATTGCAGGGATCAAGCACCATAAGGCCCCACTGATAAATCCTATAGCAAACATACTTGGTAAAAGAATATATGAAGGGGCGTCGGGAAACGATAAAGCAACCCATGTAGCTGCAATTGCGCCAAGCAATAACTGACCTTCAGCACCTATATTCCAAAAAAGTGCTTTAAAAGCCATAGCTAAACCTAATCCACATAACATAAGTGGAATAGCCTTTACTATGGTTTCAGATAAACCATAAAAGCTACCGAATGCCCCTACAAAAATTTTCCAATATACTTGTAATGGATCTATTCCATAAGCTAGAAAAATTAAAGCAACGACCATTAAAGCTACTGCTATTGAAGTTATTGATACTAATATTGTTAGCAATTTTGATTGATAAATTCTTTTCTCAAAATATAAGCTAAACTTCATGGCTTAAGACCAGCCATCATTAAACCTACTTCCTCTATTTTTACACTTTCTTTTGGTAAAATCCCCATTATATTTCCTTCAAACATAACAGCAATTCGGTCACTTAAAGAAATAATCTCTTCTAAATCTTCAGAAATCAAAAGAATAGAAGCCCCTCTTTCTTTTTGATTAAGCAAAAGTTGACGGATATATTCAGTTGCGCCAACATCAAGACCAGAAGTTGGATAAGCTGCTACTATGAGTTTAGGCTCTCCTGAAAGCTCTCTAGCTAAAATAAGCCTTTGAATATTCCCACCTGAAAGAAGCTTAGCTGGAATGTATTTACTGGGTGTAATTATATTATAATCTGAAATCAGTTTTTCAGAGTATTGAGCTATAAAACTGAAGTTTAAGAACATTTTCCCAGAAAAAGGTTTGTACCTATATTTTTTAAGAATTAAGTTTTCGGAAATATTCATGTTCGGAACTATGCCCATTCTTATTCGCTCCTCTGGGATATAGGCTACTCCTTGTTCAGCTATTTCTCTTGGAGAATGATTAGTCATATCTTTCCCAAGTATGTACACTTTCCCTTTTGTTGCCCTTCTTAAACCAGTTATTGTTTCAACAAGCTCTTTTTGTCCATTACCAGCTACACCTGCTATGCCCAATATTTCTCCTTCATAAAGCTTAAAAGAAATCCCTTTTAATGCCAATAGTCCTTTATCATTTAAAGCATGAAGATCATGAACTTCTAAAACAATTTTTCCTTTAGGAACACTAACTCCTTTAAGTTTAAATAAAACTTCACGTCCAACCATCATTTTTGCTAGCTCTAACTCATTTGTTTTCGAAGTTTCAAGAGTTCCTATTACTTTGCCCTTTCTTAATACTGTAACCCTATCGCTTATAGCTATAACTTCATTAAGTTTATGTGTAATAAATATTATGGTGCAACCACTTTCAGCCATTCGTTTAAGAGTTATAAACAATTCTTTTACTTCTGTTGGAGTTAATACGGATGTAGGCTCATCTAGAATCAATATATCTGCTCTACGGTAAAGAGCTTTTAAAATCTCAACTCTTTGCTGATGCCCAACAGGTAATTGCCATATTTTTGCTTTTGGATCTACTTTTAGTCCATATTTTTCTGAAAGCTCAGATATTCTTTTTTCTATTTCTTTAAGCGGAAAGAAAAATTTCATGGATGGTAATCCTAAAGCTATATTTTCAGCTACGCTATGTGGATATACGAGCATAAAATGTTGATGTACCATTCCTATTCCAAGCTTTATTGAATCTAAAGGAGATTTTATTTCTGCTTTTTTTCCTTTTACATAGATTTCTCCTTCATCTGGTTTATACAAGCCATAAAGG
>JAVZFM010000045.1:0-10900 GCA_038872815.1 Bathyarchaeia archaeon | reverse complement strand
AGCATTCTCCACTCCTTCCCGCTATGCTTAATGAAAGTGGCTTACCTATCCCTTTTTCCACAAGAAAATTTAAGTTATATCTAAGCCCCTCTTCATCTAATTCATCTTTTTCATTAAATGGAGTTGCCACCACAACAAAAACTCCTTTTAGCCTTTCCTTTAGCTTTTCAGGCTCCATTTTCTTCACCCAACCTCAGCCATAGAATACTCCTTTATGGTTTTTAATGTTTATGGTTTAATTCGTAATTCTCCTATACGTATGCGTTTTAATGATTTTTCTTTAATTAATCCAAGTTTAAATTTTCTTTAGTTTCATTATGAGAAGAAATGTGAAATAGAATAAAAAGTATCGACTAGAAGTTAAAATTAAAAAAGAATAATTAAATGGAAATATTAAGAAAAAGCTAATCTTCTTTTTTGGAGATTAGCATCATGAATGATCCTACGGTTTCCCAGCTATCAATCCGCCCCCATCAACGCTTATAACTTGACCTGTAACATAATCGGCATCTTCTGATGCGAAAAATACAGCCACTTTAGCTATATCTTCAGGCTTTCCAATTCTTCTTAATGGAATTTTAGGTGCAAATTCTTTTTCAACTATTTCTTTTGTAACGTAAGGCTTTATCATATCTGTTTCAGTAATTCCTGGAGCTATAGCATTTACAGTAATTCCATAAGGTCCAGCTTCTAAAGCTAAAGTTTTAACAAAATTTATTACTCCAGCTTTAGAAGCTGAATAATCAGCTCTTTCTGGAATGCTTAAAATTCCTAAATTTGATGCTATACAAATTATTTTTCCAGTCTTTCTTTGCATCATATGCTTTAAAACAGCTTTTGAGCATAAGAATGTGCCTTTCAAATTTACTTCAAAAGTTCTATCCCAATTTTCCTCCTTTATTTCTATTATAGGGGCGGGGAAAACTACCCCAGCATTGTTTACTAATATATCTATTTTTCCAAACTCTTTTATTGCTAAATTAATCATTCTTTCAACTTCTTCGCTTTTAGAAACATCAGCTTTAATAGCTATGGCTTTACGGCCCAAAGCTTTTATTTCTTCAACAGTTTTAGTAGCCAATCCTATATCTATATCATTAACAGCTATATCAGCGCCTTCTTTTGCAAAAGCTAAAGCAATAGCTTTTCCAATTCCTCTTCCAGCTCCAGTAATTAGGGCAACTTTATTAACTAATCTCATATATATTCCACCACATTTTAGATATCTATGGCTATAGGCTTAAAATACTTTCCATTTAAGTCCAGCAATAAAGCGTAAAGAGAAGTTTGATAAGATTTAATTTTAGCACTCTTTTAATTATGATGTCATACTTCAATTAAAGTAAATAGCATTTAAGCAGAAACTCAAAAAGGTTATTTTAGAACCTTAAGCTAATGTTTAATATACTCTATAAAAAACCTAAGGTTAAAGTTAGAAAAATAATGGGGTTGATGAAATGAATTTTCCATAACCTTCTTTAGCAATTATTTCTCCCCCTTCAGCTACGATTTCTCCTCTAACAATAGTAACCAATGGTTTACCTTTTACTCTCCACCCTTCAAAAGGGGTGAAATCTCCAGCTGATTTAAGCAAATCTTTTGTTATAATCCACTCTTTATTAAGATCTACTATAACGAAGTCAGCATCAGAGCCTATTTGTAATGAACCCTTTCTTGGATAAAGTCCGAAATTCTTTGCTGGATTTTCTGAAGTTATTTTAACTAAAGTCTCAAGGGAAATTCTTCCTTTATTCACCCCTTCGCTAAGCAATAAAGTGAGCATTGTTTCTAAACCTGGAATTCCAGGAGGAGTTTCCCATAAAGACTCTAAGCCTTTATCCTTCTCAGTTTTATAGTAAGCACAATGATCTGTTGCTACATTATCGATAAATCCTTTTGCTAATCCATTCCAAAGAACCTCATTATCTTCTTTTGTTCTAATTGGCGGGTTTATTATTATGTAGTGTTTGTATTTTTCATAATCCTCTTTTGAGAATAACAAATAATGCGGACAAGTTTCAGCCGTAACCTTTAAGCCATTAATCTTCGCTTGCTTAACAAGAGACGCTCCTTCTTTTGTACTCATATGTGCTATATGAAGCTTATTTTTAGCATGCTTTGAAAAAACTATTGCTCGCGAAATAGCTTCCTCCTCAATAACGTTTGGTCTAAAATCTGAATACATAGCATAATTACTATATCCAGAGCCAAGCATACGCTCCTTAAAATAGCTTATTAAATCATTGTTTTCAGCATGAACAACTGCAACACTATTGGATTTTGCAATTCTTTCAAAAGATTCATAGATTATTCCATCGTTCTTTGCAGCTGTATCGCCGCCCATAGTTATTTTAAAACCAACAGCTCCATGCTTTACTATATCTGAAATCTCTTCATAATCTTTTGGATCTTGAATTTCTCCTCCATAGAGCCCAAAATCCACTATAGCCTCTTTTTCACCTATTTTTCTTTTTTCTTCAAATGCTTTTACTGTAGTGGTGAGGAATTCACTAAGCGACGGCATTTCCAATATAGTTGTAACTCCACCAACAGCTGCAGCTTTTGTTCCAGATTTAAAAGTTTCTTTAATCCATCCAGGAATGTAAACATGAACATGCGTATCTATGACTCCTGGAAGAATTAGCTTGTTAGAGCAATCTAAAACTTTGTTCGATGAGGGCATTAATGCTTCTTTCCCAATACTTACGATTTTTCCATCAGCTATAGCTATAGAGCCTTCAAAAATCCCACTTGAAGTTACTATTTTACCGTTTTTTAAAACTAAATCAACATTCAATATAAAACCTCTCCTTAATTAGTACATTATATAGTTTTTTAAGACTTATATACAGGATATGTTTATATTAAGAAGATCTTATTAAACATAAAGCGTTTCCAAGTAGGTGGCAAAGTATGGAAAAAATTCCAGCTGTAATAATGGCCAATAAAGCATTTGGGACTCTTGAAGGAAAAACTGCAAATGGATTAGTAATGTATCAAAGAAAGTTTAAAATAGTTGCAGTAATAGATGAAACTAAAGCTGGGCAAGATGCTGGCGAAGTTTTAGGGATAGGAAAGCTTGGAGTGCCAATCGTTAAGAATATAGATGAAGCTTTAAAATATAATCCAAAAGCTCTTATAATAGGAATTGCTCCACCAGGTGGAGAATTGCCAACAGAGTGGAGAGAAACAATTAAAAAAGCGATAATAAATAAGCTAGATATTTGGAGTGGTTTGCACCATTTCTTTAATGATGATCCAGAGTTTTCAAGCTTAGCTAAGAAATATAGGGTTAAATTAATTGATGTTAGGAAACCTCCTCCTGATAAAAAAGTGTTATCTGGGGAAATCCTTGACGTAAAAGTTCCGGTAATAGCAGTTTTAAGTACTGATGCAGCTTCAGGGAAAAATATGGCCATAATGGAAATGATTAAAGAGGCTGAAGCTAGGGGATTGAAACCAGGCTTCGTAGCTACTGGTCAAACAACGATAATGATGGGTGGAGATGTTGGAGCTGTTGTTGATGCTTTGCCTGGAGATTTTATGCCAGGAACAGTAGAAAAAATGGTTGTTGAAGTTTCAAAAATGGGGAAAGACTTTATTCTAGTAGAAGGCCAAGGATCGCTTTCTCATCCAGCTTATGGTCATGAAAGTTTATCAGTGCTTTATGGATCTCAGCCTGATGCAGTAATACTTGTTCATGATCCATTTAGGAAAACTAGGGATGGCTTTCCTAGGTTTAAAGTTCCATCACCTCTTGAAGAAATTAGCTTAATAGAAAAAGTCAGTCCTAAATCTAAAGTAGTAGGAATAGCGATAAATGGTTATAAAAGAAGTGATAAGGAGGTTAAAGAAGCTATAAAAAAGATAGAGGAAGAAACAAAGCTTCCAGCAACGGATGTTGTTCGCTTTGGGGCTTCTAAGCTTTTAGATGCTGTATTGAATTACTTAAGTAAAGTAGGTTATACTATAGGGAAAAAATAAAAGCTTCTGGGTTTGAGATGTTATATGAGCGATTGTTAAAAAGATTGTTCGCATATGATTGCATGAAAAGCTAAAGCAATTAGCTAGCCAAGAATGCTTAAGCATATTAAAACTATGAGTATTAATACCATGGATAAAGAACTATTTGGCATAAATAAGCAAAATTTAAACTATTTAAGTCAAAGTATCCAAGATTTAAAATTTTTTCCAAAAATGAGTTTATTTCTAAAGAGAAAGTGTTAGAAAATCCATGGTTTTCCAAGAACTGGTGCCGGGGGAGGGATTCGAACCCTCGACCTTTGGATTATGAGTCCAACGCTTAAGCCAATTTTATTTTCTGGCCACGGCTGAGCTACCCCGGCATATATTTTAACTATTATCATTTAGATGCTTAAAAAGTTAGTTCCATGAGCTTTATTCTTTTTTATAAAGCCTAAAAACTATGAATCATTTATGAGGCAATAAAATGCTTTGTTACGTTTATTCAATCATTTTTATTAAAGCCCTTTTTGAATTACAGAGTAAACACTTATGAATTATAAACGTAATATTATTCTTCTTAATGGGGGTAAGCTAATATTTTGGAGTTTGAATTTTTAAGACTAGAAGATTTTGAGCTTAGAGATAAGGCTATTTTTTTAAGAGTGGATATAAACTCTCCTGTGGATCCAACAACTCTTAAAATTCTTGATGATAGCCGTATTAAAGCTGTAAAAGAAACTTTAGATTTATTATTTGAAAGTAAAGTAGTTGTTGGATCCCATCAAAGCAGACCTGGAATGGAGGACTTCATATCGCTACATGCTCATGCAAAAATTTTACAAAGGTATTGTTCACAAAAGGTTAAGTTCATAGATGATGTTATTGGCCCTCAAGCATTAAAGATGATTAAAGAACTTAAAACAGGAGAAGTCTTAGTATTAGAAAACTTAAGGTTCTGCTCTGAGGAAATCCTTGAAGATAAACCTGAAAAATTGATCAAAACTCATTTTGTTAAAAGGCTTTCTCCTTTATTTGACATTTATGTTAACGATGCTTTTGCAGCCATCCATAGATCACAACCATCTTTAGTAGCTTTTCCAGAAGTTTTACCATCAGCTGCTGGAAAACTTATGGAAAAAGAGTTAGAGGCTTTTAAAAAAGTTCTAAAAAATCCTGAGAGGCCATCAGTTTATGTTTTAGGTGGAGCCAAAGTTGACGATAAACTTCCAGTTATTGAAAATATTTTAAAAAATGACATTGCAGATAAAGTTTTGCTAGGCGGACTTATGGCAAAACTATTCCTAAAAGTTAAAGGCTATAAGCTATGCAAAAAAGATGAGGAAGAGCTTAATCCTTTCACCATTTATTTTGAAAAAGTAAATAAGCTTTTAACTAATTATAATAAGGTTTTATGCCTTCCAACAGATTTAGCTGTTGAAAAAAATAGGAAAAGAATGGATGTTGAACTAAATAACTTAAAAGAAAATGAATTTTCACTTGATATAGGAATAGAAACTATAAGGAACTATTCATCGATTATAAAGAGCGCAAAAACAATAGTTGCTAATGGTCCTTTAGGCATATTCGAGAGAAGTGGTTTTGAGCTTGGGACTAGAATAATTCTTGAAGAAATGGCTAGAAGCAATGCCTACACGATTATTGGTGGAGGACATTTAACAGGCATGGCTGAAATAATGGGCATATCTAAGAAATTCTCTCATGTTAGCACTGGTGGAGGCTCTATGTTAAACTTGTTAGCCGGGAAAAATTTGCCAGCCTTAGAAGCTTTAGCAAAATCTGCTAAAAGATTCGATAAAAGATTATTAAACTAGGTCATTTAATGGTTAAAAGCATAAACTTTTTAAATAAAATCATTACATTATATTTTTGAAAGTACTCAGGTATTAATCAACGAGTACAAAGACTATTAAGGAGGGAATTTGAATGGCTGAAACAAATGCTGTACTGATTGGCAAAAAACCAGTAATGAACTATGTGTTAGCTTGTTTAACTTTGCTTCAAGGCAATGCTAAAGAAATAACTGTTAAAGCAAGAGGAAGAGCAATAAGTAGAGCAGTTGATGTAGTTGAAATAATCCGAAGAAGGTTTATGCCAGACATAAAGGTCAAAGACATTAAAATAGGAACTGAGCAAATTGCAAGCGCTGAGGGAGGTACTACAGCAAACGTTAGCACTATTGAGCTAGTGCTTACGAAATAAAACTAAAAAGTATAAATGAAACTTCCTCCCCTTTTCTTTTTGTGATTGTTAGGGGAAAAATTTGGTAAAAACAATATTGGACAGCTTTTGTGTAAAAAGTGGAATACTTTGTCCAAAATGTGAAGAAAAAGTTAAGAAAGGTTTAGTTACGGAACTTGATTTAAAAACGATAAATGTGTTGTATGAATTGGAAAAAGAATACACAGGATTACAAGATGTGTTTTTTCATAAAGCTATCGATGAAGACAATATGCTTGTTATAATGGTTGAGAAACAAGATATAAATCGTTTTCTTAGTTATGGTGGAAAGTTGCTTAGGAAATTAAGTGAAAAGATGGATAAAAAAAGGATAAAAATCCTTAGTTATAAAAGTACTACGCGTGAGTTTTTAGAAGAACTTTTTAGTCCATTTTCCATCCTTACTATAAACACTATATGGCTTCCTGATGGAAGCACTGAAACAAGAGTTATTCTTCATGGAAAAAAGCCTAAACGAATGCCTATAAGCTTAGAGTCTATTAAAAAAATAGCAAAGAAAATTCGTGGATTAACATTGCGTATAGATTTTGAAAAGAGTTAATTTTTAAAGCCTTTTCTTTGAAGGACTTTGAGCCATGAAACTTATTTTTTATGGTGGAGTAGAAGAAGTTGGAGGGAACAAAATCCTTTTAAAGGATAAAGAAACAAAAATCTTCTTAGATTTTGGTTTAAGTTTTTCAGAGAAAAGAAAATTCTATTCTGAGCCATGGATTTCTCCTAAAGATGAGAGAGGCTTACTTGAACTTGGAATTTTGCCATATTTAAAGGGGGTTTATGAATTCGATAAAACTCAACCACTTTTAGATTGCATTTTTCTTTCACATTCTCATGCTGATCATTCTCTTTATGTATCGTTTTTAAACAGAAAAATACCTGTTTATTGCGGAGAAACAACAGCATTAATTTTAAAAGCATTAAGTGAAACTAGGACAAAAAGCTTTGAAACAAACATTTCAGGATTAACCTTTAATACTTTTAGAAGTGGAGATAAAATTAGAATAGGATCTTTAGAAATAGAACCAATTCATGTTGATCATTCAGTAGCTGGTGCTTACGGCTTTATAATTAACACGCCTAATGGAGCTTTAGTTTATACAGGAGACTTTAGAATTCATGGGACAAAGCCAAGTTTAACTTTAGATTTTATAAAAAAAGCAAAAGAAGTAAGTCCAGTATACATGATATCTGAAGGAACTAACATATTAGAAGCTGAAGTTTCAAGCGAAAATGAAGTAAAAACAAAAATAAGTAAAGTTGTATCAAGCACTTCAGGCTTAGTTTTAGCGGACTTCTCTTATACAGATACAGATCGTTTTAAAACATTCTATGAGGTCGCTAAAGAAAATGATAAATTTTTAGCAATTCCTTTAAGACAAGCTTATTTGTTAGAAAAATTAAAAGAAGATAAAAAATTAGAAATTCCAAATCTAAAGGAAGATGAAAATATAATCATTTATCGAAAAACTAAAAAAAGTTATCTTCCATGGGAAAAAGAAATCATAAAAAACTTTAACGTTTTTGATATATCTGAAATAAGAAATATCCAAAATAGAATAATAATGGTTTGCTCATTCTTTGATATCAATGAGTTGATTTATATCAAGCCAAAACCTGGTAGCAATTTTATATTATCGAGTTCAGAGCCTTTTAATGAAGAACGTGAAATTGAATATGAAAAATTTATAAACTGGTTAAATCATTTTGGGTTACCAATGTACCATATTCATTGCTCAGGTCATATAATGCCAAACGATTTAAAAAATTTTATTAATGAGATAAAACCAAAAAAATTCTTTCCAATTCATACCGAGTACCCTAGGCTTTTAAAGAAATTTTTAAAGGATTTAACTAAAGTAGTTTTAGTTGAAAAAGGAATTATTTATGAACTATAAGGAGAATTAAAAAGCTTTGATAAGCAACTAAGCATTGATCTAAAAATTTTCTTTTATTGAATCTAGCTTAATCGAGTATAGTAAGCATTAAAGCCTTAGGTGTAAAATAGCTCTTAACTAACCCTTTTTAAACTGAGGTCGTGCTAGTAAAAAAACAAAAAGTGCTACAACAAATCCTGCAATATTCTGGATTAAAACAAAAATTAAAAAACTATCGATATTTAGCAAAGAAATTATAAATTGAGCTAGAGTATTAAATAAAAATCTTAATCCAGGCATTATATCGTAAAGTCTGCTAATTAATCCTAAAAACCAGTTAGAGATAATTATAGAAGGAACGAAAAGGAATAAAGTAAAAATCGTTATAATTATGGAAGTTTGCTCTAGAAATTTTAGGTTTGATTTTTTTGATTTATTTTTAAAATGAGTTACTTTATTAAGCAAATAATCCCAAGCTGAAATGATGACCGTAAGAACTCCGATTATAGGGAATAAACATGCTGAAATCAAAATCTTAATATTTAAAACTGTAATTGATATTCCAGCTTTACTTAACCCATAAGATATGAAATAACTAGTAACTATGGTTTCAACAATTAAAAATAAACAAATTAAAAGTATAAATGAAATTATTTTTTCTTTTCTACTTAATTGCATCATTTCAATAACCCTTTTTAGTAATATGGAAATTCAAAACCACATTCAGGACATTTTATATAACCACAACTTCCTGTAGCTGAAGATGGGCATCCAGAACACGCAAATACTCTTGCATATGGTATGCTAAACCTAGCTTTGCATTTAGGACATTGTATTTGCTCTTTTTGTTTTTCCATTTTTCTATCATCAAAATTTAAGATTTCAACAATAAATAGGTTTCGATAAAAGCCATAAGCAATCGTGCTTGATTTATAGAAAAGGATTTTTAAAAGTTTTAACTAGTAATTCATGAGAAAAATGGGGAAATGCATTCTTTGTAACGCTTCAAACCAATTCATTTCAAGCAATTTGTGCCTTTGCCTTAAATGTATAAGAGAAAAGCCAGAAGAAGCTGAGAATATGGCGATAAAGGTTCATGAAGAAACCCGTAAAAAATTTAATTTACCAGCTAAACCGCCAAAAGATGCATCAGGAATTCCATGCGGTATTTGTATGAACAATTGTAAAATTGGAGAGAATAAAACTGGGTACTGTGGTCTAGTTAAAAATGTTAATGGAAAGTTAATTAGACTTGGAGGCACTAAAGATTTAGGCATTTTGGAATGGTATTATGATCCTTTACCAACAAATTGTGTTGCATGGTGGTTTTGTCCAGGATGTAGTGGAAAAGGATATCCAAAATACTCTTATAACCTTTCAGGTCCAGAATATGGTTATAAAAACCTTGCAGTTTTCTATGGAGCTTGTAGCTATGATTGTCTTTTTTGCCAAAACTGGCATTATAGGGTTTTATCAAAAGAACTAAAGCCAAGTTTAAGTGCTAAAGAATTGGCTGAAAAAGTTGATTCTAAAACTTCATGTATATGCTATTTTGGAGGAGACCCCTCCCCTCAAATTCCTCATGCATTGATTACAAGTGAAATAGCCTTAAAAAAAGCTGAAAACGAAAAAAGGATTCTTAGAATATGTTGGGAAACCAATGGATATATGAAAGAAAACCTTGCTGAAAAAGCTGCAGAGATTTCTTTGAAAAGTGGAGGTATTTTAAAATTCGACCTTAAGTTTTGGAATGAAAATCTTTCTAAAGTACTATGCGGGGTTTCAAACAAGCCAAGTTTTGAGAACTTTAAAAATATTGGTAAAAAGTTTTTTAAAAAAAGGAAAGAAATTCCTATTTTAACTGCAAGTACATTGCTTATTCCTGGATATATAGACGAGGAGGAAGTTAAAGGAATTGCAAGCTTTATAGCAGATATAGATACATCAATTCCATACTCTTTATTAGCTTATTATCCTCACTACGTTCTTAACGATTTACCATTAACTAGCAAGAAGTTTGCTTATGAATGCCTCTCTATAGCAAAAAAAGAAGGGGTAGAAAACGTTAGGCTTGGTAATATCCACCTTCTTGTTTGATTAAAAAGATTTGTTAACTTTCATTATCGCGTTTGTTAAAGATATATAATATTAGGAATTAGCTAAAGTTTAATTAAATCTTGGATATAGATAATCTTGGCGAATATCATGAAAACTTTATTACTAGTTGAAAATGAAATCAAACAGCTTTTATCAATGGATGAAGTTATTGATGCAGTCGAGCTTGTTTTTAAAGAAAAAGCTTTAAAGCATGTACAAATGCCTTCGAAGCTTTATCTATTCTATAAAAAATACAATGGAGATTTAAGAGTTATGCCTTCTTATATTGAAAGCTTAGATATATCAGCTGTTAAAATAGTTAATGCTCATCCAGATAATAATGTAAATTATGGGCTTCCTACAGTAATGGCTATAATAGCTTTAATAGATCCTAAAAATGGATTTCCTATAGCATTAATGTCAGGTGCATGGATTACTGCTATAAGAACTGGAGCTGCAGGAGGAATAGCTGCTAAATACTTAGCTAGAAAAGACTCTAGCATAATAGCTTTCATAGGAAGCGGTACTCAAGCTAGAACTCAGCTAATGGCTTTAATAGAAGTTTATAAAAAGCTTAAAGAAGTTAGAGTTTATGATAAAAGTGAAAAAGCTATGGATAAATTCATAAATGAAATCAAGCCTATTTATAGCGAAAAAACAGAAAAAATAGTTAAGGCTAATAGAATTGAAGAAGCTGTTAAAGGCTC
>JAVZFM010000044.1:0-10996 GCA_038872815.1 Bathyarchaeia archaeon | reverse complement strand
AAACAAATTTATATTCAAGTTTTATTACTGTATATTGCTAAAAATTTTTAAAGAAATATCATTTTTTTAAAAATTTCGTGTATAATCATTATATTATTGTATAAAAAAGTTTTAATAAAAGAAAGCATTTTTCTTTTATTGAGCCCAGGAGTAGGCTTAAGTACTTAACTCTACAGCTACTAATTGCCCAACCCGGCTTAAGGGTTATGCCCTTGGGTATAATCCCTAGGCTGGGGAGGTCAATAGAGCTGTAGAGTAAGTGTTTAGGCTTAGACTGGGCTCACTATTTTTTATAACTTTTCCTTACAGCTTTTTCAATAGTTAAAAATATAAATCTTTAAAATTATTGTATTCTTGTCGATGATGAAAGTCACCTACAATTAATGAGAAATGAATTAAACCTGGGGTATCTGAGACAAATTAAGGCTTTTTAAATTCCTTCCTTAACGTTAATAAATGTATAAATGAAATTATCAGCACAAACGTTAGAATTGTTAAGAAAATATGGAAAAGTAATGTTTGTATGTTTGGACTAAATCCTGCTATGCTTATTGAGTAACTTAAAGCTGAAACCTTTATCGTAAGTAAAAGAGGAAATAGGATTAATGCTAAAATAAAAGCCCAATAGTTCTTGAATAAAATTCCAAACCCAGCAAATATACAAAGTAAGGAAATAATATCTAATAGAATTAAGCTTTCGTTATAGCTTATTGAGTAAAACAAATCGAATAGCCCTATAATTAGATATATCAATGCTGGAAAAAACACTTTTATGAACAATTTTTGTTGCTTTACTTGATCCATAGACATTTCTATCACATTTTTATTATAAAAGATTAAATCATATATTTATGCCTTATTGAATTAAGGTGTTAAAATTGCAAAAAAAGCTAAGCAATCTTGAATTCTATGTCTCTAATCCTTACATATTTTCAGGTTTTAAAAAGCCTATAGATGAAGCTAAGTATATAATTGTAGGAATTCCACTCGATAAAACAAGTACCTATAGACCAGGCTCAAGGTTTGCTCCTTTATATATAAGAGAAGCATCATTGAACATTGAAACTTATAGTTTATCTCTTGGGATTGATCTAGAAGACTTAAGCATTCATGATGCTGGAGATTTGCATATAGTAGAAAACCTAAATGAAAACCTTAATCGAATAAGCTTAGTAGTTAAGGATATAGTAAACTTAGGTAAAATTCCAATTTTGATTGGTGGAGAGCATACTATAACTTATGGAGCAATATCTGCTTTTGATTTAAAGAGAAATATTGGGTTACTATGTTTTGATGCTCATGCAGATTTAAGAGATGAGTATATGGGAGAAAAAATTTCTCATGCAACTTTTATGAAAAGAGTTGTTGAAAAGATAGGAGCGGAAAAATTAATGCTTGTAGGATTAAGAGCTCTTTCTAAAGAGGAAGCAAAATTCTTACATGAAGCAAAAATTTCATACATTAAATCTGAAGATTTAAGGCTTTTAGGATTTGAGAAGGTTTATGGGATAATAAATTCAAAGATAAAAAACTTTGATAAAATCTATTTATCTATAGATATGGATGTTTTAGATCCAGCTTTTGCTCCTGGTGTTGGAAATCCTGAAAGCAATGGAATAGATAGCTACACTATATTAAACTTGATAAGAAAAGTTTGCAATGAAAAAATATTAGGCATAGATTTAGTTGAAGTCCTGCCAAATTACGATACAGGTATAACTTCTATTCTTTCAGCAAGAATCTTATTTGAAGCTTTATGCGCTTTAGAAAAATCAAGTAAAATTGGCTTTAAAACTTTTTAATCATTTTTGCTATGAAAAAACCATTACATTCATGAAGATGTGGAAATAACCTTAAACATTCATTAAGCCCTCTAAAGCCTTGGCTTCCTAAAGGAAAATCTATAATTGTTAATTCAAATTCTGGATGTAATTTTAAAAACCTCTCTATTAAAAGTTCATTTTCTTCAAGCATGATACTACAAGTTGAATACACTAGTTTTCCATTTTTTTTAACATAATCAGCACAGCTTTCAAGCATATTCCATTGAATCTTTGCAAATTCATTAATTTTAGTTAAAGTAATCTTCCATTTTGTTAAAGGAGTTTTTGCAAATACTCCAGTATTACTACAAGGTGGATCCAAAGCTACTATATCCGCTTTTAGATTTATTGGCAAAGCTTTTTTAGCATCAGCTATTATTGGAATTGCAATTTTTACGTTTAGTCTTTTTATTTGTTTTTTCCAAACATTAAACCTTTTAGTAGAATAATCTATTGAATATATTTTGCCATCATTATTCATTAATTGAGCCATAAAACTAGTCTTAGATCCTGGAGCTGCACAAACATCAAGAATAGTATCTCCCGGTTTTGGATCTGTTGCTAGCACGGCTATACAACTTGCTAAATCTTGGATATGAAATTTCCCTAAGCTATAAGATTTAGACTTTATTAATGGAATTTTTGTAGAAATTAATTTATAAACATAATCTACTCCTTTAACCTTTTCAACTATAATGCCTTCTTCATGCAATTCTTTAAGTAAATCCTTCTCTTTTACAACTAGCGTATTAACCCTTATATAAATTGGAAGAGGATTTAGATTCTTTCTTAAAAGTTTTATACTGATATTCCTTCCAAGTAATTTATACAAATAGTTAACAAACCATTTGGGATGAAAAGTTTTAAAAGCTAAAATATCAACTTCATTAAGGTTAGAATTTTTTATAATTTGATCTATTGAAATTTCCAATATTTTTCCTAAAAACAACTCGTAAGGCTTAAGTTCTTCCCACCCAATTATTTGCCTTCCAAGCTTTACTAATTCGATTATTTCCTTAAACTCTATACATTTAAACTTAGTCAAAAATATATAAACTCTAATAAAGTTTTTTATTAAAGGAGGCTTCTTTAACTCGCTATTAGGAAGCATTGAATCGATAATGAAATCTATAAAATTCAATCTACGTAAAGTTTCAATCATTAAAAGGTATGCTGTTTTAATTGTTAAAAGGTTCTTAATTTTTAATCTATTAAGGTTTTTGATTAAAGCAGCATGCTCATTAAGGCCTTCACTTTCAATTCCTTCTAAGCATTTTAAAGCTAGAAAAAGTGATTCTTTAATCAAGTTCATCGTAAAAACACTTAATTATACCAAATAAATTAAATTTATTATAGCTTTTCAAAGCTTTTCATGGAGAAAGCTATGTTTAAAAAACTTGAAGATTACTTCATTGAAGCCCCAAATAAAACCACGATTATTAAAAATGAAGAAATCATTGAACAAATTTCAAAAAAGCCTTTTCCTAATCAAGAAATAAATGATGTTGAAGAAGCATATCTTATAGCAGTAAACTATGATGGAGAAAAGCACTCAGCCTACTTAAAACTCTATGATCCTAAAAATCACAAAATTTATATCTGGTATGATAATACTAGGCATTTGCCATATTGCTTATCCATGGAAAGCCCAGAGAATTTAACAAAGAATAATTCATTAACTTCTCATAGCGGATTCCATAGTATAGAGCTTGTTGAAAAGTATGATGGATTAATGGATAAAGTAGTTAAAATGAGCAAAATAATAGCTAAAGACCCCTTATCCATAGGTGGAAGACCAAGTGGATGTATAAGGGATATAATACAAGCATGGGAAGCTGATATAAAATATATAGAATCATACATATATGATTTACAATTAAAGCCTGGAATGCCTTATAGAATTAAAAAATGTAAATTAGAACCTATATTAACTGAATTTACAAAAGAAGCAAAGGAATTTATTGAAAAATTTTTTAAGAATGAAGCTGAAGAATATAGAGAAAAAGCTATAGAATGGATGAGATTATTAGAAACCCCAGTTCCAGATTTTAAAAGAGTTGCTATAGATATAGAAGTTTTTTCACCAATAGCAACTAGGGTTCCAGATCCACGTGAAGCTGAATATCCAGTAATTTCTGTTGGAATAGCTAGCTCTGATGGAACTAAAAAAGTTTTATTGTTAAAAAGGCATGAAGTAAAAGAAGAAAATTCATCAATGCTTGAAGATATAAAGCTTGAGTATTATGAATCTGAGAAAGAGCTTTTTAAAGAAATTTTTAAAGTTTTATCTGAATACCCAGTTGTATTAACGTTTAATGGAGATGATTTTGACTTAAGATATTTGTGGCATAGAGCTTTAAAGTTAGGATTTACAAAGGAAGAAATTCCAATAGAGCTAGGAAAAGACTCTGCTTCATTAAAGTATGGAATCCATATAGACCTTTATAAGTTCTTTTTCAACAAATCAATTCAAGTTTATGCTTTTGGGCAAAAATATAGAGAAATAACTCTTGATGAAGTTGGAAAAGCTATTCTACAAACTGGTAAAAAAGAAATAGAATTGCCTGTATCTGAGCTTTCTTATAAAGATTTAGCATCCTATTGTTTTAAAGATGCTGAAATAGTTCTTAACTTAACAACTTTTAATGAAAACCTAGTAATGAAGTTAATAATGATACTTTCAAGGATAAGTTTTATGCCGATTGAAGAAATCACTAGGCAAGGGGTATCAAGTTGGATTAGAAGCATGCTTAATAATGAACATAGAAAAAAGAACTACTTGATTCCAAGACCTGAAGATATACTAAAGCTTAAGGGAGAAACTGTTACTGAAGCTGTAATAAAGGGTAAAAAGTATAAAGGGGCAATAGTTGTTGAACCAATTCCAGGAATTCATTTCAATGTAGCAGTTCTAGACTTTGCTTCACTTTATCCTTCTGTAATAAGGAATTGGAACCTTGGATATGAAACTATACTATGTCCTCATGAAGATTCAGAATGTAGAAATAACTTAGTTCCAGGCACTACTCATTGGGTTTGTAAAAAAAGAAGGGCAATTGAAAGCATACTCATAGGATCTTTAAGAGATTTAAGAGTTAATTGGTATAAACCAAAATCAAAAGATAAATCTATTCCTCAAGTTTTAAGGGATCTTTACAATGTTGTTCAAAATGCGCTTAAAGTTGTTTTAAATGCTTCTTACGGGGTTTTTGGTGCAGAAAGGTTTGCTTATTATTGCCCACCTGTAGCTGAGGCTACAGCAGCTATTGGAAGATATGCTATTAATCAAACTATAGAAAAAGCAAAATCCCTCGGTTTAAAAATTTTGTATGGCGATACTGATTCTATCTTTATTGGTAACTCAACTCCCGAGCAATTAAAAAAACTAACAGAATGGTCTAAAGAAGTCCTTAAAATGGATCTAGAAGTCGATAAAAATTATAGGTATTTAGCTTTAAGCTTAAGAAAGAAAAACTATTTAGGCGTCTACCCTGATGGAAACGTTGATATAAAAGGTTTAACTGGGAAGAAAAGACATATTCCAGAATTTCTTAAAAAGGCTTTTTATGAAATGATTGAAATTCTTAGCGAAGTAAAGTCTGAAGAAGAGTTTGAAAAAGCAAAAGAAAGGATTAAGGAAACGATTAAAAAATGCTATTTAGATTTAAAAAATAAAAAATATTCGCTTGAGGATTTAGCCTTTAGTATAATGATTAGCAAACCGCCTTTACGCTATACAAAAACTACGCCCCAACATGTAAAAGCTGCACATTTATTAACAGAGAAAGGAATAGAAGTAAAAGCTGGAGATATTATATCCTTTGTTAAAGTTGTTGGAGAACCAGGAGTTAAACCAGTTCAATTAGCCTCTATAAACGAAATAGATGTAGAAAAGTATGTTGAATATATAAACTCTACTTTTGAACAAGTTCTTGATGCTCTTGAAGTTGAATTCAATGAATTAATAGGGCTTAAAAAGCTTGATGCTTTCTTTTTATAGCAAAAACATTTCTGGAATAAATTGTCTAAGAATTGCTTTAAAAGGAAACATTGCTATGAAGAAGTAAACAACGGCTATAAGATATAGAAGCAAAATTATCCTTGGAGGTTTTTGATCGATTATAGCATAAGCTACAGCTGCACAAACAGAGGGAATTGCACTTAGAAAATAGAATAAATAGCTTATTCTTTGCCATAACAATGACATAATTATGAATGGAAGATAAGTTGATAAAAACCATGAAAGAATAAAAAGAGAAAAATCATTTTTTTCGTAAATTGTTTTATAAAACATATAGGCTATAGAAGGTATGCATAAATAAATTATTAAAGGATTCATAGCTCCAACAAAAGCTATCGATGGACGTATTTTAACCAAAACGCTATCAACATAAATGCTTTCTTGTACAGTAAGGTATGGAATTTTAACTTCATTAAAAAGCCATTGCCAAGGGTAGCTTTCAATACCTGTTAAATATTCACGAGAAAGAGCTTTTACATAATTATACATATAATCTATATGCATAAAAGGACTGTAAAAGCCTACCCAAATCCTGTCTAATGCTGTAAGCATAGCTAACGAGCTTACGCTAAAAACTATTATAAAGCGCTCAAGCTTACTTAATGCTTTACCCCAATTAGTTTTCTTAATAAAAATACTATTTAATATGGTGTATAAAGGTATAGTTAATAGCGCAAAAAATCCAATTTCTTTACTTAATGCACAAAGTGCAAAAACAAAAGCACTTAAAGAAATTTTTTCATTAAAATATAGATAAAAGCCTAAAAGCATAAACGTAAACATAAAAATATCTATAACTGCTATACGGCTATGAACAAATATTAAAGTTTCAAAGGAAAAAAGAAAAGTTGAAATAAAAGCAATTAAATCGTTTTTTGAAACTTTTTTAATTAAAAGATAGAAAAAAAGTATTGAGATAGTTCCAAAGATTACACTTGGTAATCTAAATCCATACTCATTATCGCCAATCAACCAAATTGAAAAAGCTATTATTAATTTACCAAGTGGGGGGTGCTCTTTATTAGGGTCTAAGCCTAATGGAACATTAGAATAAACTTTTTGATCATATGGTAGCTTTAAAATGATTCTTGCGGAGTTTACGTAATAGGCTTCATCAAAAATTAAGGATCCTTTTGGGTGATCTAGCCAAGCAATTCTTAAAATAAAGCTTATAATCAACAATAGAAGAATTGTTTTATCGAATTTATTGCTTTTTAGATTAAAATTTGTTTTAAGCTTAAACATTATTGATTGCTCCAATTATATCTACTGGAAAAATGATATTAAAATTCTATTCTTGAATAAACCAATTGTTTAGCAATTGCTTAATGCCTAAACCTGTTAATCCAAGTTAAGTTAACTTCATAAATGTTAAAATCAACTTGCGCGATTATAGAAGCTAAATGAATTAATGTATCTATTGTTTTAGTTGGAACTTTTGCAAACTTACCAAGCGATGATATTGGAACTAAACCATATGGAATATCCCTCCATTATATATTTATGGTTAAAATCTGAAGGGGCTTTTTCCCTAAGATCCTTTAAGGCATCAGTGATTTGAATAACTTCATAAGCATTTTCACCTTTTTAATTATAATATCTTTTCATGCTTTTAACATAAGACCAAATACACTTCTTTTATAATCAACACTATCTATACCTTTCCAACAGAATGCTATCTAGTGGTGAGCTACCTACGTCTAAGAGCATGTGGGATTTCCCGCTCACTAGCGTTATGCCTTCAGAATAGAAATTAAATTTACCTTTTGTTAATTCGATACGGGCTGTATTTAAAATTGTAATTGAAGTATGGGAGCAAGGGTTAAGGTTCTCTAAATCGCATTTTAGTACATTTTTTGCAAGTATGATTTATGGATAAATCTCTTTTACTACATCCATAACGATTGATATGTCCTTGCTGGAAAAGCTGATATTTTAATTCTTTACTTTTATAGCCATTAACATAGACTTCAGCAGGTCTAGAAATCCTGCATGAATATACAAGAATTGAAGTTTCGCTTAATATCACTTTTTTCTTTATTCCTAATTCTTTTGCTAATTTAGCAAGCCTTAAGCAAGCATAATAGCTTGTATCGATTAAAATTATTTGTCCCCTCTAAATATGAGGCACATTTTTAAAGAAAACTTCATGAGCAAATGCAGGAACAGTTGTGAATATGACTTTTGCTCCTTTAACAGCATCCTTTATATTAGTTGTAACCTTTTTTAACCTTGCAAATCCAGTCCTAGCAACTCCAGTTATTTCTATTCCACCATTTTTTATTATTGGCTCAAATTCTAGCAACTTATATAAAAGGCTATATCGTATCCAGCTAATGAAAGATCAGCTGCTTGAGCATGCCCTGCATTTCCAGCTCCAAGAATAGCAAGTTTCATAAAACTTCTTATTATTATCTTAAGCAAACTTCTTCATGAGCTCCTCTATTTCTTCTTTTGTTGGTAAAGCTTCTTGCGCTCCAACCTTTGTTGTAGTTAATGCTCCTGCAAAGTTAGCAAATTTTATAGCCTCATCTATTATTTTTCCTTCAGCCAATGCAACTGCTAGTGCTCCATTGAATGCATCTCCAGCTCCAGTTGTATCAATGGCCTTAACCTTTATTGCTGGAAAGCGAATTACTTTTTCTTTGCTTACAAGCATAGCTCCTTTATCTCCTAAGGTAATAATTATTTTTTCAATTCCTATGTTAAGCAATTTTTTTCCAGCTTTGATTAAATCTTTTAAACCTTTAACTTTTACTTTACTCATCATGCTAACCTCAATTTCGTTTGGAGTTAGTATAGATATATTTTCAAGTAATTCTTTAGGTAGAGGCTTGTATGGAGCTGGATTTAAAATAACTTTAATGTTATTTTCAAAAGCTTTTTTAGCAGCATACATAACAACTTCTAAAGGAATTTCTAATTGAAGAAGCATAATATCAGCTTGTTTTATAACGTTTATAGCTTCTTCAACATCTCCATTAGATATAGTTAAATCTGCTCCTGGAGCAACTGAAATCGTATTCTTGCCTTTTTGATCAACTGTTATAAACGCTAATCCTGAATAAGTAGATGGATCCTTTTTAACAAAATCTATATTAACTCCATTTTTGCTCATGTTTTCCATTAGCAAATTTCCCAGATAATCGTCTCCTACTCTTCCAACCATATAGGCTTCAGCGCCAAGCTTTGCTACAGCAACAGCTTGATTTGCTCCTTTACCACCTGGAGACATTTTAAATCCCCTTCCAATTATAGTCTCCCCAGTTTTTGGCAATCTATCGACTAATATGGTAAAATCCATATGGATGCTTCCAACAACTATTATCCTTGGCTTAATTGACTTCATTATAACTATCCTTTAATATGTTTGCTAAAAGCCTCTAAAGCTTCATCTACATTTAATGCATTAAACTTTAAACCAAACTTTTTAAGCTCATTACAAAGCTCAGCTATTTGTGGAGGTTTTATTGAAGCGCTTTTTAGCATTTCCATATTCATAAGTATGCTTCTTGTTGGTCCATCTCCTATTATTTTTCCATCAGCCATCAAGATTGTTCTTTTAGCAACTTGAGAAACAAACCTCATATCATGGGTTATAACTATAACTGTTTTCCCCTCTTTATTCAACCTTAAAACTAAATCTGCAACAGCTTTACGTCCTTTATGATCTTGGCCACTAGTTGGCTCATCTAAAACATAAACCTCTGGTTTTATAGCAATTATTGAGGCAATAGTTAACAACTTCATTTGCCCATAATTCAAATCGTATGGATGAGTATCTTTATATCCTTTTAATCCAACCATTTCTAAAGCCATTTCAACTCGATTTTTAACTTCTTCCTCGCTTAATCCTTGATTCTTTGGTCCATAAGCAACTTCATCATAAACTTTACTAGTAAAAATTTGATGAGCTGGGTTTTGAAATACATACCCAACTGTATTAACAAGTACATGGATTGGTGTATTCCTAGTATCCATCCCTTTAACGATTACGCTTCCTTTTGTAGGCTTAAGAAGTCCATTTAGATGTTTTGCTAAAGTTGTTTTTCCCCCTCCATTTTGTCCTATAAGAGCAATCATCTCCCCCTCTTTAATCTCTAAATTTATTCCTTTAAGCGCTGTAACTTCTTCACTATACTTAAACCAAACATCGTTTACTTTAATCAAAGTATTCCTCATTTACTTGTTAACACCTCGCTATAAAGCTTTAAAGCTTCAGGCAATTTAATTGGATATTGAGTGAATTTAATCCCTAAATTTTGCTCTAGCATATAAGCAAGCTCTGTAACAGATGGAGGATCTATTCCAATTTCTTTAAGCTTAGATACTTGAGAAAGAACACTTCTAGAATCGTTAATAGAAACAACCCTTCCTTCATCAAGAAGAACTATATAATCCGTTAAGTATGCAAGCTCCTCGATTTCATGCTCTGCAATTACAATTGTAGATCCTTCTACAATCAATTCCTTTATTGTTGAAAATACTTCATATTTCCCTATAGGGTCTAATAATGCTACAGGCTCATCAAGCACCATTATTTCTGGTTTCATTGCTAAAACAGTGGCTATTGCGAGCCTTTGTTGTTGTCCTCCACTTAATTCAAAAGGAGATCTTTTTTCCAATCCTTTAAGTCCAACTTTTTTAAGAGCTTCTGCGACTCTTTCTCTTATAAGCTCTCTTGGAAACCCAAGCATTGAAAGCCCAAATCCAACCTCCTCCTCAACTGTAAGCGCAAGTCCTGAAAGCTGGTTTTCTGGCTCTTGAAATACTAATCCAACTTTTGTTGAAAGCTCTGCAACAGTATGCTCTAGCGTATTCATTCCAGCTACTATAACGCTTCCTTTAACAGTGCCTCCATAAAAATGCGGTACCAAGCCATTTAAAGATTTACAAAGAGTGGATTTACCAGCTCCATTTGGGCCAATTATTCCTAAAACTTCTCCCTTGTATACTTCAAAATTTATATCTACTAGAGCATCTGGTTTTGTTGGGTATGAATATGAAAAGTTTTGAAAGGATATCATTGGCTTTTTTGTCAAACCTTTCATCCCACTGCAAGGTAGAACTTTAAATGCACAATAGGCGAAAAACCATAAACTATGTATATATAACTTAATATTATTGTTCCAATAATCATTCCAGCAAAAAA
>JAVZFM010000043.1:0-11062 GCA_038872815.1 Bathyarchaeia archaeon | reverse complement strand
AAGAATTCTTGAAAGATCCTTTTCTTTAATAAACAATTCATCAAGTGAATTTTTTAAAAATTCCATTAACCAACCATAAACTTCTCTATTTTTTTCTGATACCTCTATTCCAACTATTTTTCCATAAATTCTTTTTCCATTTCTTAATCCAGTTGCCAGATTATCGAGTGTTTTTGCTTTAACTTCATTTTCATCAAGCTTAAGCCTTTTCGCTATTTGTTTTCTTAACTCTTCTGGAGTTTTTTCAAAAGAATACTCTGTTATGGCTGCAAAATATTGATCAGCATTAACATGAACAAGCTTTTCTTCAACTATCTTATCCATAAGCTTTAGCAATTTAAGCTTCTCTGGATAGATTTTTCCAATACATCTTATAGATAGTCCTGGTCCAGGAAAAGGCTGTCTTTCACATATTTCTATTGGAATTTTTAAATAACTTGCAACTTGTCTAACTTGGTGCTTGTAAAGGCTTGAAATAGGCTCTATAATATTAAACCCATATTTTTCTTTTGGATTTATCCCTATTTGTTCTAATACATTATGTTGTGTTTTAATACCTTCTTTTGTTTCGATAACATCAGCTTTAATAGTTCCTTGAACTAAAAATTCACATCCTTCTCCTCCAGCGAATTGGCTTAAAACATCATAAAAAGTTTCTCTAAAAGCTTTTCTTTTTTCTTCAGCATCATTTAAGTCGCTTAAAGCTTTAAAAAAAGCTTCTTTAGCATCTATAAGCTTTATTGGAAGCTCTAATGGAGGGCTTGAAACGATTTTTAAAACATTTTCAGGTTCATTCAATCTCATAAAACCAGTATCGATGAAAACACATATTAAGTTCTTCCCTATAGCAAGATATGTTAAAGTAGCACATGTTATGCTATCAACTCCACCTGAAACAGCTATTAAAGCTTTTTTATTCCCAACTAATTTTTTTATTTCATTCACTTGAGTTTCAACAAATTTTTTCACGTTTATTCTTTCAGAAAGATTTAATGCCAAAACTACCGCCTTATATACTATTGATTACAGTTCAACAATTAGATTTTAATGTTTTATAAGTTTTATGCCTTTTAAGCAAAATTAAATATTGTCATAAATCTCAAAATAAACTATTTTATTCAATTTCAAATGTATAATTTAAATAGAAAGGCTTATATCCAATGATTTTACTCCTTAATTTTTGATATCTAAGGAGGTAATGTAATATGGCAAGAGCAGCTAAACCAAAATATGTAGGAATGTTTAGAGGAAGAGATTGGCTTGAGGAACAATCTTGGACTCAAGAAGAGCTTAAAGAAATCATTAAAGCTGCAAGAGATTTAAAGCAAAAATACAAAGCTGGAAAAGATACAACAAATATATTAAAAGGCAAAACATTGTTCATGATTTTCTACAATCGTTCTTTAAGGACTAGAAATAGCTTTGAAGCTGGAATGACTCAATTAGGCGGGCATGCACATTTCCTTTCTCCCCAAGACATTTACGTTCCTGCACTTCCTGGGGAAGAAGTAGCATACAAAACTGAAAGAATAGCTGATGTAGCTAGAGTTTTAGACGAGATGGGTGATGCTATCGCTATTCGCATCTATGGGGATTCTGTAGGATGGCAATATGGAAAAGGTCATAGAATAATAGAGGAGTTTGCAAAATGGGCAAAAATACCAGTAATAAACATGGAAGATGATGTTTATCACCCATGTCAAGCATTAGCTGATTTACAAACAATAGATGAGCATATTGGAAAATTCCAAGGTAAAAAATATGTAATGTCTTGGGCTTATAGTGAAGGATTAAAGCCATTAGCTGTACCTCATAGCTGTATTCTATCTGCTACTAAAATGGGAATGGATGTTGTGCTTGCTAGACCTAAAGGATTTGAATTGGATGATAGAATAATACAACAATGTAAAGAAAATGCTGATCGTTATGGAGGATCTTTTACTGAAACAGAAAACATGGAAGAAGCTTTTGAAGGAGCAGATGTAGTTTATCCAAAAAGTTGGACAGCAAGAGCTGCACTTCCAGGTCCATGGGGTGGACCAAGTGAGCCAAATAAAGAATTAGCTGTAGAGCTTGCTAGGAAAAATAAGTCTTGGATATGCGATACAGAAAAAATGGATAAAACAAACAATGCTATTTATATGCATTGTCTTCCAGCTGATCGTGGTATGGAAGTAACTGATGAAGTAATCGATGGTTCTAGAAGTGTTGTATTTGATCAAGCTGGAAATAGGCTACATGCTCAAAAAGCTTTAATGGCAATGATAATGGGATAAACTTCTCTTTTTTCTTTTTTTAGAAATTCAAAATTAGACTTTATTAAATAGTAAATAATGCATCGTTATTCTTATTACAAATACAAAGAAATAATGGCAAAAGATGCTAAACATTTTTCATAGTTAACAAACATTGCTAGTCAAAACGTTAAGGATGTTAAGAATGTAAAAGTATTTATTTTATATAAATTATGCTAAATTCTATAGAGGTTTAATTGATTGAGTATGGAAGATAGGCTGAGGCAATTTTTAGCGAAAGCTGGAAGAATACTTGCTAAAGAAGGATTAATAGTTGGATCTGAAGGGAACATAAGTGCTAGGATTTTAGGGAAAGACTTGATTTTAATAAAGCCTAGCGGTTTTAGTATGAGGAGTATAGCTCCAAAAGATTTTGTAACAATAACTCTTAATGGGAATTTGGTTCAAGGAAAGCATAAACCTTCTATTGAAACACCTATGCATACATTAATTTACAAGAGTTTTAAAGATATATGCGCAATAGTCCACACTCATGCTCCTTTTACAAATTGTTTAGGAATAATGGGCATAAAATTGATTCCAATCTCGGTAGAAGGATTGATTGCTATTTCAAAAGAAGTACCAATTGTGCCTTTTAATAAACCTGGGAGTTATGAATTAGCTGAATCTGTAGTAGAAGCTTTAAAATGCAATGAAAAAGCAGTTATTCTTAAACATCATGGCTTGGTTACTGTAGGAAAAACAATAAAAAAAGCTTTAGAGCTTTCCCTTATAATTGAGGCTTCAGCAAAACTTCAATTTTTATGTTCTTTACTTGGAAAACCTCGACCTTTACCCAATTTTTAGAATTGGAAAAACCTAAATAATAGAAATTTATCTAATTTAATAACAAGGAGGGCCGGTAGCTCAGCTTGGTTAAGTTAAGTAAACACCAACGAGCACACGGCTGATAAAGCTGAGCCTTTGCAGCCACCGTGAGCGCTTTAAATAAAAGCGCCAGGAAGGGTCGAGAGTTCAAATCTCTCCCGGCCCACCACAATTTTAGGATGAGTCTTATTTTATACTTTTAAAAAGAATTTAGAAATTCTTTCATTACTGATAAGGCTAAATACGTTTATTTGCTTGAAGATGAGCAAGCTTTGGTACAGGAATTTAGCGAGGCTCAAATAACAGCTGATGTTTATTTAAGGTGATTTGGAACACTGTTAAATCTTAAATTTAGCGCCTAGGCAATTGATTTAGGCGAGGAAAGGAGCTAGTCCTCAATGCTTAAAACTGTTAAAAATTGATAATTTAAATTTCGTTGATGAAAGAATTCAAAGACGAGTTTGGCTATAAATCCTGCATTCTAGCAAAACCTTTAGTGCTAATTGCTAAAAATAAAATCATGGAAAAGAAACAATGCATTGGTTCAAAATCCTCTGCTTCACATTAATGAGCTTACTCCGTGTAGTGGGATTGGGTAGGCTCCTTAAAATCGGAAGTTTCTTTCACTTATTTTAAGCTCCTGAGAAGTAAAATTATACAGTAATTATAAAATTTTATTTCTTAAATTTAATTTTCACGACGCAAATTTTATAAAGAGATAACTTCTATTTAAAGGAGGGGGAAATTTGAACAAAGATTTATTTTTGATGATATTTATTCTATCTCTGTTACTTTCAGCAGCCTTTATAACTTTTAATATGAATTATGAGACCAGACGTGGACAAAAAAGAGGATCTTATAGAATCTTTCCAAGGGATATTGCTCACTGGTTTGGATGAACAAGCTTCCTGATCTTTGCAGTTTCAGTCTTTTACTCAGCTTTAAGGAGAGTTTTTCCAAAAGACATTAAAACTTTATTGTCGATCCACTGCATAACAGGAATACTCTCCATAATATTCGTTGTATTTCATATAATCAACAAAATACAGGCTCCAAGACCAGGATACTTCGTAAGCTTCTTTGCTTTTCTCCTTATGGTCGTAATAGTTATAAGTGGGATATTGGGACGATGTGTAAAAGCCGAATTCATAAAAGATTATTGGAGAATACTACACATACCATTAACAATACTCTTCTACTTTTCAATAGCCTTCCATATTCTCGAGAAAATGAACCTATTATGATAAGTTTCAAAGACATAAAAACAATTAAAATAATATCGTTTTTTGTCTCCTAACGGAAACCTTAATACATACATCGTTATGGTCACTATATTTTAATCAAGTTTTCTTTACGTTCTAAACTTTGGAGTTTTGACTAATCTCATTACCTAATAAAATTTTGATTTCGCTTTCTTAGCCACTTTGTTGATTTATTCAACTTTCTACACCATTTCAGCCCATCATGTAGCCCGAGAAATAGGCATTCAACACCAGTTAATGTTATTCAGGAAATATGACATATTCAAATAATGAAGGCTTTGATAAGATTTCTTGGATCAAAAGAATATTTTAATTTTTTAAACAATCTTTTAGATTGGTATTTCGGCTTAAGATGCGGGAATGGGATAGTCCTAAGTCGCCTGCTGAGATGGAGCCCCTACTGCATTCGTGCCAGCAAGCTCCATCATTGAAGCAGGAAGCCCCTTGCGATAGCTATGGGTAGTTCACTTTCTCACAAAAGTTTTTTCATTCTCTATCCATTCAAATTTTTTATGAAGGGATTTTGGATAGTAATTTTTCCAGTCAAAATTGATTTTTTTACCCCATTCATAATAAACCCGTGGATCTATGTATGACTTCAATGATGTGTTCAAGTTATAGCCTTTAGTAACCTGCATCAACCTTATTTTTGACCTTAGTTTTTGAACTGCTTCTTTACGCTTCTTTGTCATTTTCTTTTTTCTTAATTCCTTAAGTCTTTGAATCTTTTTTCTAAGACTCTCTTTCCAGTTTTTTGGCATAGTCTTTTTATGATTACATTCTATAGCAGCTTGAAGATTAGCCATAGTTGCAACTTCTTTTTTTAACCATTCTGGACTTTCAGGCTTAACTTTACTTTTTTCTAAGAATTCCCTTACAACTCTAGTTGCATGATATGTCCTGAATACTTTTGCAGTTAATCCTGGCATTATTTCGCTAAGATAGCGATTAACATCTTCTGAAGATATGCCATCAAATACTACATCATTTGCCATCTTGATATACCTTTTTAGATTATCTAAAACTTGATTTGACAAAGTTGCTCGCTTTTTCCATCTTACACAATCTTTACCAAGAAAATTAAATTCAACAAGGTTTCCATGTATATTTATGTGCTCTTTCCTTAAAGTGGTTGCTCCAACAGTATCAGCTTCATCTTTATCCTTTTCATCTCCAACCCTAAATTTGAGCAAATCTATTAAATAGCATACAGTTGCAACCTTCCTAAGCTTTTCATCATTAGTGGATAGATCGCTCCATATCCGTGAACGAACTATGTCGATGTACTTTTCAAGCTCCTTTGCTTTTTCGAATTTTTCAATTTCCTTATTTTGTTTTAATGGTGCAGAGTCTGCAAGCCAAACATACTTCATTTTACCAGTTAGCTTATCTCTCCAACATGCTATCCACATAGCATCTGGTTGCCACACTATTTCTTTCCAATTCCCTGATGGTCTTGGCGCATCTGGCGAAAGATTTAATATTATATCCTCTTGCTTTGGTCCAGGCTTCCATCTACCTCTTAAAGGGTGTTTTCCTCTTCCCATAAAAATCGAAGATGGTTCAACAGTATAATTAGCGATTTCAACACATTCTCCATCAACAATTGCATAGCCATACTTAGCTTTATTTGCTTCTTTAATTGCTTTTCTTTCTTGAGCAAGTAGCTTCTTTTCTTCTTTGCTCATTGTTTCTTTTTTTCGCTTTTCTCGCTCCAAGTATGCTATAACTTCTGAAAAGTCAAATTCTTCAGGTGGGAGGTTTTCGCTAATTCTAAGAGCATTTTTGAAATCCTTAAAGAAATTTTTAACAAAAGCACGGTCTTTGGCGTATTTTGTTCCAAGCTTTTTCACCCAAGCTATGGCCATTTCTTCCTGCTCTGCATTAAGGCGAATCTTTTGACCTTTTACTTTTATAACAAGTCCTATTGGTTGATGATTTGGAATTAGTACTCCATTATGGATTAGACTTTTCAAAGCTACTTCAAACACCCCTTATAATTAACTAGTTTTAGAAACTTGAATCGCGCTTTCGCGCTTTCCTTAAATGATTATTATTAAACTTTTAGATTTTTTAAGCCTAATATATAAATTACACTAAGCGATAGACGATAATTGCTCTTAATGATTTCTGTGCTTATAGCAATTGGTTCGCAATTTAAAATAGAACTTTACTAGCATAATGGAAAAGTTTTAAGCAAACTTGTCTAATAATTAATGATGATCGATGGAAAAATTGTTTCTTACTGGAAAACCTGGAATAGGGAAAACAACTGTTTTGCTTGAAATAATCGAAAACTTAAAAAACAATGGTTACCAGTGTGGAGGAATGATAAGTAAAGAATTTAGAAGCAAAAACACTAGAGTTGGATTCCAAATTATAAATTTACAAACTGGAGAAAAAGGCTGGCTAGCGCATGTTTCTCAACCTATCGGTCCGAAAGTAGGGAAGTATAGAGTAAATGTTCAAGATTTAATAAGAGTTGGAGTTAAAGCAATTGAAGAAGCAATAATGAATCCTAGTATAAAAGTAATAGCGATAGATGAGATAGGTCCAATGGAATTATTTTGTAAAGAATTTAAAGATTTTGTTAAAAAAGCAATTTTAAGTAAAAAGTTTGTTATTGGAACAATTCATTATAAAGCCTCTGACCAATTGATTCGATCAATAAAATCTAATCCTCTTATAAAGATCGTTGACGTAACCTTTGAGAATAGAAATTTTATTGGAAAATCCTTAACTAATGAAATCATAGAGCATTTAAAAAAGCTTAATTTCAAATTATTTTAATTATTTCTTCTTCGATAAATGTGCCCTTTTTAACGAATGCTTTAAGCTTTTTTTCTGGAATAGAATAAACTAGGTAGGAGAATCCTTCATATAAGGCTAGCCCCCTATCTATTTCTGAGAAATATGCAGGCCAGTATGGGTGGCTATGATAAAAGCCCAAAATTTCTTTAGATTCTTCCTCAACTTTCATGAAAATTCTTAATTGCTCTTCTGGATCCACTTGATATCTAGAAGGTGAGTTTAAAACATTTTCAGTAGGATAAACGTCTTCTACTATTTTATCTTCATTGCTTTTTCTCCCAGCTAAGATTCCACATGCTTCTATAGGAAATGATTCATTTGCATGATTTACTATTTTTTTATAGTCATCCTTTTTTAAAATCAAAACCATCTTAAAGCCTCAAATGTTTTTACTTATTGACTTTAAATCCTTTATGCTTTTTAGATTATTATTTTTAAGGTAATTAGCTATTCCATCGTTTATTTCTTTAAATATTCTTAACCCTTTATAAAGTATTCCTGTGCCTATTTGTATGGCTGATGCCCCAGCAAGAAGCATCTCTAAAGCATCTTGCCAATCGACTATTCCTCCACATCCTATTACAGGTATTTTCACGTTTTTGCTAATTTCATACACGCATCTTACAGCAATAGGCTTTATAGCTGGACCAGAAAGTCCTCCTATTTTAGCGGATAAAATAGGCATTTTTAAATCGATATCTATAGCCATTGCTCTTAATGTGTTTATGGCCGTAATAGCATCAGCTCCAGCTTTTTCAACAGCTTTTGCTACCAAAACTATATCGGTTACATTAGGAGTTAATTTTACAATAACAGGAATGCTAACTTTTGACTTCACTAAAGAAGTAACTTTATATGCTACCTTAGGATTTTGACCTATCTCTACACCTACTTCTTTTACATGAGGACATGAAATATTCAACTCTATAGCATCAGCTCCAGCTTTTTCAACAGCTTTTGCTACTTTAACGTACTCTAATGGAGAAAATCCATAAATGCTTGCTATCACTGTTATTTCATCCTTTTTTAACTTACGAATTTCTTTAATCATTTCATTTACTCCTGGATTCGGTAGTCCTAAAGCATTAATTAACCCGCAAGAAGCCCCAACTATGGTTGGGTTAGGAAAACCTTTTCTAGCCTTTAATCCTATAGATTTTGTTACTACGGCACTTGCTCCCGCATCAATACATTTTTTCATTAACTCATAAGTTGTACCAATAATACCAGATGCTAATAGAGTTGGATTTTTTAACCTTAATCCTGAAATTTCTAAAGATAATTTTACATCCAAACTATCCACTACCTATAACTATCAAGAAATAGGAATTTTAATCATAAAAAACTTTATAGGGATTATTCTAAAGGAAAGCTTATATAATTTACAAAAGTTTCTTAGATATTAATCCTGATAAACTTTAAGACCGTAAAATAGAGGAAAATGTAATATGAAATCATACATAGTGGAATCAATCCTTGGAGTTTTTGCTTTTAAAGAATCTGGAGAAATATTAGATAAATCAATTTTTAAACTAGATTTAAACGAATTACCTAAAAATTTGTTTGCAATTCAATCTGGAAAATTGATAAACAATGTAAAATCGATGATAAAATCATTAAAGGATAAAGGCTATGATGTTTTTGTATTTGAGAATGAAGCTTTAGCAAAAAGCGTTAAAAATGAGTTAAACTTTAAAGTCGAAGTTGAAAAAAGTTCTAAAATGATTCAAAAATTTAAAGAGAAAATTCCAGAATATGCTATCCAATTAGGAATAGTTAAAGATGCTGATGAATTTAAACATTTATTGCATGAAGTCACTTTAAAAATGGCTAAGATAGCAATAAGTGAGGCATTTGCAAAAAAAGATTTGTATGCAATACAAGCTATAAGATGTATCGATATTTTGGATAAAATTTTAAACCTTTTGTCTACTCATGCAAGGGAATGGTATGGCTTACATTTTCCTGAATTAGATAAATTGATTGAAAAACATGAAACCTATGTTAGGCTTGTTACAAAGTTAGGAAAAAGAAACAATTTTCTTTTAAAGGCTTTAAAGGATGAAGGAATTCCTGATAAAAAAATAGAAAAAATCCAAGAAGCTATCAATTCCTCTATAGGAACTGAAATAGGCGATGAAGATATTCAATTTATTCAAAAGTTTTGTGGATATACGCTTGAATTGTTTAAGTTTAGAAATGAACTTGAAGATTACGTTAAAAGAATAATTAATGAAGTTGCTCCTAACATGAATGAATTAGTTGGACCTTTGATCAGTGCTAGGTTAATCTCAATAGCTGGAAGTTTAGAAACCCTTGCAAAAATGCCTGCAAGTACTTTACAAGTATTAGGAGCTGAAAAAGCTCTTTTTAGAGCTTTAAAAACTGGAGCAAAACCTCCTAAGCATGGTATAATATTCCAACATCCTTTAATCCATCAATCTCCACGTTGGCAAAGGGGAAAGATAGCTAGGGCTTTAGCAAGCAAGTTATCCATAGCAGCTAGGATAGATGCATTTAAAGGCGAGTTTATTGGTGATAAACTTAAAAGAGACTTTGAGGATAAAGTTGCTGAGATTAAAGAGAAATATAAATTACCTCCAACTAGGGTAAAAAATGGAAAGCGTAAAAGTAGAACCTCATGAAGTTTTTAATAGAATTTTCTGGATTATCTTTCCAGATGGTTCAAAGCGATTGGCAACCATAAACCTTTTTGAAGGAAAAAGTGTATATGGAGAACAGTTGATTAAGATAAAAGGAAAAGAATTTAGGATTTGGGATCCCTATAGAAGCAAGTTAGCTGCAGCAATTTTAAAAGGAATTAAAAAAGTTCCTTTTTCGATTGGTAGTAAAATTTTATATTTAGGCTCGGCTACGGGTACAACCGTAAGTCATGTAAGCGATATAGTAGGCGAAGAGGGCTTAATATATTGTATTGATTTTGCTCCTGGAGCTATGAGGAAGCTTATTGAAAATTTATGCTCTTATAGAACTAATCTTTACCCAATTTTAGCTGATGCACGTTTTCCTGAGCGTTATCGAAGTATTGTTAGTAGTGTAGACTTTATATATTGTGATATAGCTCAACCAGAGCAAGCAAGGATACTTGCAGACAATGCAGATATTTACTTAAAGGATGATGGATGGATAATGCTTGCAATAAAATCTAGAAGCATAAACGTTACAGCCTCTCCTAAAGAAGCCTTTAAGCATGAAATAGAGGTACTTAAAAAAAGAAATTTTAAAATAATGGATATTGTGAGGTTAGAACCTTATGAAAAAGATCATGCTATGGTAACAGCTTTTTATAGTAAAGAAGGTTGATTCTATGAAAGAAAGCGCTCTTGAAAGAAGTTTAAAACGTTTAATTGAAGAAGAAATTAGAAAAATGCATGCATGCTTACCTGCTGAAAGAAAAAGCTTAAAACAACTTTTACTTGAAGAAACTCCTTTTGTTAATACATCGAATAAATCAAAAATATACTTTAAAAAAGAGGATTTAAAAAGACTTGCTGAAAAAATTCCAGAAGAATTCCATGATGAAATCAAGCTTCCTTTTATAATCTTAAGAAGGATAGATTTAGGGAAATCGATTTATGTAGTAGCAGGAAGTAAGCTTGAAGAATTTGTAATTAAGCGTATTTTAGGATTAACAGATTTACCTTTTGAAAAGTATAGGCTTGAGAATGAAAAACTTTACTTATACAAGCCGTATGTTAGTGAGCTTGTTAGATTGCTTCGTAGCCTTATTGTAATAGGTTTTTCACCTATTCCTAAAGAATTTAGTTCTTAAGTTTATTGCGGTGTACAAAATGCATAAACTTAAAATTTCTTCAGTTTATGTAACTATACTCTTGATTGGCTTTG
>JAVZFM010000042.1:0-11075 GCA_038872815.1 Bathyarchaeia archaeon | reverse complement strand
CTTCATGGTTGGGGTTTAAATGCCAAAGTAAAAAAAGAATCTGAAAATGTTTATACAATTGATATAAAAGAATGTTATTTATGCAAAGATACCGAAAGCAAAAAGCCAGTTTGTCTAATTCTTTCAGGCATTATTGAGGGAATGTTAGCTATTACACTTAAAAAAAGGTTTTTATGTGAAGAAATTAAGTGCAAATCCATGGGAGACAAAAGTTGTGTTTTCTTACTTAAAAGACTTCCATAACTACTAAGTTCTAAATAAACTTCTCATAAACTCTAATATAATCTGGTATTTGATAGGTATAGAAATCGCTAAACGATTTTAAAACGTTTTTAGTACTTTTTATGCTTTTTTCTCTAATGAGCCATTTTCGTATTGTAAATGCCCTCGATACTCTTGTGCTGAAAATTAATGCATCAATATCCATCATTTTTGTCATTTGCTTTGCTTTAAATAAATATCTTAATCCTTTTAGAAGAATGAGATCACCTAGTTGAATAACTTCTTCTAATATACAGTTCTTTTTTAATTTATTTACTAAGTTATTTAAATCACTTAAATCCTTTTCTGAAATATATCCTCTGTCTAATGCTAAAAATGCTACACTATTTAAAATTCCTAAAGAAATGTCTTCATTTAGATCAATGACATCATCATAAATATTGGAACTTTTAAAGATATAATCAGAGGCAATACGAATTGCTTGTATAGCCTCTAACTCACAATCATTTAAAAAGCCTAAGGATTTCTCAAAAAAGCAGAAATCTATATCTAGCCATATTCTCCCAACGCCTTTCTCATTTATTTGCTTTAAATACTCACCTATGCTTAGTTTTGTTGTTTCATTCTCATCTTTTTTCTGGTCTGTAGATCCAATTTGGCCAATAATACATCTCTTGAAGTCTTCTTCATACATTTGAAATGTAGGCGAGTCTGCACTTAGTCCTTCTTGAACTAATTTATATGCCCATCTAGCCATCATAAAACACGAATTTTCAAATTCTTCTATAAAATCATTAGGTTCATAAAATTGGAAATCTTTATTTATAAAAGCTTTAAGATATTTTTTTAAAGAATTTATTGCCCGAGATTTTTCATGCAGCTTATCATTTATGTTATCTAAAACTTTAATACTTGTAATGGCAGAAGTTTTTGCAAAAATAGAATTTAGGATATTTGAATATTTATTCTTGCATGCTTTACTTAGTATTGGAAAAGAACTTATGGCAGCTAGGTAAGCTCCATACATATAATGTTTTTTCTTTAAAAGACGATTAGCCATTAAAGAGTAAGAAGTGGCAAAAAAAGGCCCATTCAACTCATTTTTAAGCTTATTTTCAAATTTTTTAATTACATTTTTAATTGCATAAACCATTTTAGGATATTTTGTGGATTCATACTTGTTCATGTATACTAAAAAGGAATTTGCTAAAAGCTTATACAGAAAATTAATACCCTCTTCATTTTTAAAACTAATTTTTAAATTCATCATATTACATCAAAAAATAACTTTACTAAAAAGGACTTAAACTTTTTGAAAATTTGATTATCAATAAAACTTTAAGAATATTTTAAACCATAAATAAAAAGTGTAAAATTAATAACTAATCATGAAGATTTAAAATTAATCCAAAACGATTAAGGAGGATAGTTTAAAACGATTTTAGATGAAGAAAAAATTAATACATTAAAAATATTAGGGCTTACGGAATATGAAGCTAGAATATACGCATCTTTAGTTAAAACTGGCCCTCAATCAGCTACTGAGATCAGTTTTTTAAGTAAAGTCCCAAGAACAAAGACTTATGGCGTATTACGAAGCCTAAAGGCAAAAAAACTTATAAGCGTAATGTCTGGAAAGCCAGAAAAATACATAGCAAACTCTCCAGAATTGCTTTTTTCTTTAATAGAAAAAATAAATAAAGAAATTACTGAATGTTCTGAAACCATAAAAAAGCTTATGATAGCTTATGAATCGTTAAAATACATTCATCCTGAATGGCCTATAGAAAAGCGAGAGTATTGGATTTTCAAAAATGGAGAAGAAACGTTTAAAGCTTTTAAAAGCTTGATAAATAATTCATTAAGTTCTATAAACATATTAACTAAAAGCGAGGGCATAGTTAGGATTTATAAAAAGCATTATGAAGAGCTTGAAGAAGCTATGAAAAGAAATGTTTCTATAAGGATAATCACTTTTGTTAAACCTTTTAACCAAACAATAATAAAAGATTTTTCAAAAATAGCTAGAATAAAAGCTTTAGAAATTCAATTTCCTTTCGAGTATTTATGTATCGATTTAAAAAAGAATGTTTATGAAGTTTTACAATGAAGGATTTAATTATTATGAAAAATGCATTAGCTTATTGATAGAAGATCCATTTATCGTTGAAATTCATAAAGATTTATTCGAAATTCTATGGAATAGGAGTTTAGGCTAAAATGGATAAAGTTCCTACTGGAATTCCTGGCCTTGATAAAATGCTCGGTGGAGGGTTTCCTGTAGGCAGGGTTATATTAATTTTAGGCGAGCCTGGTACTGGAAAAACAATTCTATCTACGCAATTCATAGCCAATGGAATTCTTAAATTTAATGAAAGTGGAATTTTTGTAAGCATGGATGAAACTAAATACCATTTTTATAAAGAAATGGATAATTTTGGATGGAATTTTTATGAATTTGAAAGACAAAAAAAGTTTATTTTTTTGCATGCAGCCCCTATAAGGCATATACCTGAAGAGGTTAGCATTGGAAAGCTCTCTATTGGCAGAAAAGACTTTTCTCTTTTAAGCTTAATAGAGTCGATAAGTACTTACGTGAAATTTATAAATGCTAAAAGAATGGCAATAGATCCAATAAGCGCTTTACTTTTCCAATATCCAGATGTTAACGAAAGAAGACGTGCAGTTTTAGATTTAATGGAGGCAATAATGAATACTGGGACTACATGCATACTTACTTTTGAATTAAGGAGCTCAGGTCCTAATAGAATCATAGAGATTGAGGAATACTTAGCACATGGAGCTATAATTTTACAAACTGTTCAAGCTGGAAGGGCTTTAGCAAGAGCAATTCGTATAGAAAAAATGAGAGAAGCTAAGATTGATACTCAATTAAGACCATATAATATAACAGATAAAGACATAGTTGTTTATTGCGATGAAACAATACTTTAAGGCTTCATATTTTATTCGATACTGGCAAGCTTACCATCCTAGCGTAGCATTCCTAGGATTCGATGAATCCTAAGATGATTGTAGCCATAGGCCAATATTTGAGCTATTGCGTTTATGGCTAATAGGCTTTTGGTATTAATGTTATTGTAAAAGCCTTTTAGCCTTTCTTTAAGCGTTCTATGGCGTTTCTTTTTGCCAAAAGAAGCCATTCTAGGCTAAGCTGGCTTAAGGCCAATGGATAATTATAAGCCTTTATCTACTAGGATTAAAGGCTTGTTCGAACAAACATTTTAACAAAAATGTATAAAGTCAGCCAACATGGCGTTTAAATTCTGTTGCCAAAAACAAGAAAACCCTTAGGATTAACTTTTAAATACCTAAATGTCCAGCCAAGCCTCCTCAGATAAACACAGCAGTGGTAGAGTTCCTAACGATATTCTGTGCATTAACGCTTAACATCGGCTTTCTCCAACATGTAAGAGTAACCAGCCCTAGCTATAACCTATACCTAAATAGTGGCGGGCCCGCCGGGAATTGAACCCGGGACCCCCGGGTTTCCTTCATTTAAGATAAAAGCTTCACCGAGATCGGTTAAGAGATACGAGGTCTCTAACCGATCTTTCACCGGTGCTCTACCTAACTGAGCTTCCCGAACGATTTATGATCGTTTTACGGGCCCTACGGACCCGCCTATATCTATAAAAATTATTTAATATATTTTAACTTTATTGTTTTTATAAAAATATTTAAACGTTACCCTTCTAAAATTCAATATTATAGAATTATGAGTTTAGTGATACTTAGGTAGACTAGAAAAATATAAACATAAGCTCAATCTAAAGATTCTTCAAATATTTTAGATCGCATATATAGTAATTTCTTTAAAGAACCGTTATACTTAAAAGTCTTTATATTAATTATTATTTATTGCCCTGGGTTAGATAAAAAGGCTGGGGATCAGCCGCCCAATCCTTAAAAAGGATGCGGAATGGTAGTATAGAGCCGATAAAACGGCGTATAACCCGGCCTAGTATGTGCGGCTGTCGCCCGCACGACGCGGGTTCAAATCCCGCCCAGGGCGCCACTTTTTAAGTTTTATGCTTAATTAAGCAAAATATAGTTAAAATCATAGTCTCATGAAAATTTCCATAAAATAAATTCGCTAACTCAATTCCTTTAAGCCTTTAATTTAAAATTAATACATGAAATATGCGAATAGGCTTATAGCAATTAATCCAATAGCCATTAATATAACTACTTCTGGTCTAAGCTTTATTCCAGGTGTTTCTTCTTCAAAAAACCTGAGTAAGCCTGCACTTGCAGCAGGCATTGGAGCTTCTTTCCTTCTCTTTCTCTCTCTTTTGCTCAAGAGAATCTACCTTTAAGATTGGCCAGCTCCTGTTTGTGGAGCTACTTTTTCCTCTAGTTCTTTAATTTTTTTCCTAGCTTCTTCAAGCTCTTTTTCACGTTCAGCTAGCTTAGCTTTAACTTCAGTTAATTCTGATTCTAGTTTTGATTTAGCAGATTCTACTTCAGCTAGCTTAGCTTGAAGATTTTTAATTCTAGTTTTTAGGCCTTTAATTTGAGGGAGTTCAACTTTAGCCTTTTTAACCTTCTTTTTTGTAGCTACTTTTTTGCTCAAATTTTTCACTATTTTATTTTTCACTATTTAAATTGAATTTTTGAAGATTCATATAAATCTTTTTCATTTTCCTTTATCTTTAAACACTATCTCTTTACCGGACGATAAGTGTCTATAATGGCTTCAACAGCTCTTCTTACTTCTTCAGAAACTGTACATAAGCAAGTTCCACAATAAGGACAAATATTGGCATTACATTTATAGCAAAACTTTGCTATTGGTTGATCCTTTCCTCCTCCCTCTTGATCTTGATACCATTTTCCACATTTTATACATTTATGCAACATATTAAACCATCTTCATGAAAATATTAATACATCTAAAGTTATAAACTTTTAGGGGAATTCAATTGAGTAGTAGTTATGAATTTGAAGTAGTAGTTAAAAGCATAAAAGGTAAATGCTTTTTTGGACATAAAGTTGGCGATAAAATTCATTTCAATTGTAGAGGCATAGAAGGAGAAATATGCTATGATGCTTTATTAGCTTTGCTTCCTTATATAAATGCTATGAGGTATGGAATGGATTATCCATGGGCTGAAAATAAAGATATAATTCCTGTAGCATGTCCAGATCCTGAAAACTTAGTAGTATTTGAAATTAAAAGAATAAAAGCTTAAGTATCATAAAAAGGTACTCCAATGTTTTCTAAACTTTTTTTTGCTTCAAGATAAATTTTTATGCTTTCTTCTTTGGGCTTAAGCGTTTCTAGATCATAGCTTTCTTCAAAAGTTTTTCCTCTAGGTAATTTTTCCACTGGTAAAGCAATTTCATGCTCATACTTTGAAAGCAATTCCTTTACAAGAAGGTTCGCATCTTCTCTTTTCATTCCAGGAGTTGCTAAAGCAACTTCAGCCATTAACCTAGCGTCTAAAGGATTGCAATAATTATATATTCCTAAAGTTGCTGTTGTTCTAGACCCAAATATAAGTGAAGATCCTGAAGATATTGACATCAATGCATATGCAGAAACTTCTTTAAGATGAAGTGGAGTTAAAGGATTCCCTTTTACGTTTGCTCTAGCGTAAAAAGGCACGTTAAGGTTGTTAGTGATTGCTTGAGCTATGATACTGTTTTCCCATAAGCTTTCTCTATTTGTATGACATTCATACTTTACATGTTGTGGCCCAGTTCCAACTATATGGACTCCTTGAACAATTAAGCTTATCAATGAAGCTGTAACAACTATTGCTGTAGACTCAGGCCCTCCTGCCATTCCACCTATAATATTAAAGCTATGGCCTAGTATAGGGTTTCCATGGTTTATATAATGAAGCATATTGAAAAGATCGCTATCATCAACTTTAAGATAGCCTCTTGAAGGCGCGTATACGCGTAAATCTGTTTTTCTAAGCCCATTTTTTTCATCATCAACAGCTGGCGATAAAGAAGCCCCAAGCCTTGTTGCAAATGCCATTCCAGCCCTACCAGCTCTTCTTAAAGCTTCTCTAACCCATGAAATTTCACATAAAGCTACATAAAGCTCAAGTGCTGATCCAGCACGAACTTGTATACCCATAATTTTTTCAACAGGACCATAATGAGCAAATAAATCGAATAAAGGCTCTTGAGCATAAGCTTGGCAAATCTCTATATAGCAATCTTTTGTCATAGGAGCTGCAAGAGTTCCACCCCCAATTATTGGTTTAATAGAGCTTTCAGGTTTTCTAGGAACTATTTTTACGCTATCTTTTCCTTTTCCAACAAAAACTCCATCGTTTCTTCTTATTCTTTTCAACGCATCTTTAATTTCAGATTCTTCAAGCTTTACTATTCTATGAGTGTTAGCATGATATATTCCAGTTTCTAAAAGCATTCTAAAGCCAGCTTCATATAAATCTTTTGCTAAGCTATCGTCTAAATTGATTGGAGTTTCTGGATTGTACCTTATATCATATTCTTTCATAAGCTCAAAAGCTTTCATAGCTACTTTTTTTACATCAAAATCCTTTTCAACAATGAATTCTCCAATTTCAGCTTTTCTAGCAACTTCAAGAATTCCTATCAAGAAAGATCCCTAATTCTTGAAGCTTTTCTTTGGATGGAATTCCTTTTTTATTCCAGCCTCTTAAAAGATAATATTCTTCAATCATTTTTTCAAATTTTTCTTTTTCAACTTTTTGGCCTTTAGATGGACCTGAAGGTATTGCTTCTTTAAAGCATCTTTCTGGAAGTGTATCATCTTTTCTAGTAAAACCGCTAAACAACCTTTCAAGATTCCATATTCTTTCTCCAACCTTTAAGAATTCTTCTTCATTAAAGCTTAACCCAGTTAAGCTGTTTAAAAGCTTAACATAAAGGCTTAAAGGATAAACGAATTCAGAAAATCTACAAGCTATTAAAGTAAATATTGCATTTACTTTATCTTGAATGTTTTTTACTAGTAAAGCTTTTCCTTCATAAGCTTCTTTAGAAACTTTATCCATCAATTCATCCCCTATTATTGCACGTTTGTGGCATGCTCCTCGATTTGATGTAGCAAAAGTAAGAGCTATGCCTTTCATTCCTGTAGGCATCCAAGCAGCAAACTCTAAGCCTTTAACTTGCATAGCAAATTCTTTAGAGCCTTTACCAAGCTTTTCAGAAGCTATCCTACAGCCTTCAGCTAAAATATTCCCTATTCCTTTTCTTTTAACGATCTTTTCTATTGTATCTATAATAGCTTCATGATTACCGAATTTAAGCTCTATTCCTTCTGTTTCTTTTTTAGTTAAAATCCCTTTTTCATAGCATTCCATCGCAAAGGCTATGGTTACTCCAGTAGAAAGCGTATCCATTCCATATTCATCACATAAGTAATCTGCTTTTACTATGGATTCAGCATAATCGTTTCCGCAATTGGATCCAAAAGCATAAACAGTTTCATATTCAGGTCCTTCAGAAATTGTTCCAAAGTATATGCCTTCTTTTACTCCATATACCCTTCCACAATGAACTAAACAAGCTGGACAAGAAACATCTTTAATACGTAGTTTTGATTTAAAGTACTCAGGACCTATTTTTTCAGCGCCTTCAAATTGACCTTCTTTATGATTTCTTGTAGCCAAAACCCCTTTCTCGTTTACTAAAGGTAAGCCTCCAAGCGTCCCATAATTGGAAAATATCCTAATTAAATGCCATTCGCTTGATAATGCTTTTTTAAGAGTTTCTTTCGCTTCATTAACAGCTTTAATGAAGTTTTCATCATAAGTTTCTTCTTTATCTTTGCCAATCAAGGCTATTGCTTTTAAATTTTTTGAACCCATTACTGCGCCATAGCCTCCTCTTCCAAAAGCTCTTTTTTCTGTTATTATTGATGCAAACCTAACTAAGTTTTCACCAGCTGGGCCTATACAGGCAATTGCTAATTTTTTGTTTCCGATGTCTTTCATTATTGCTTCTTGAGTTTTAGAAGTACTCATTCCCCATAAAGCGCTTGCATCTAAAAATTCAACAAAATCTTCTTGGATTTTAACATAGCAAGGCTTATTTGATTTTCCACTTATCGCTATAATCGAGTAATCGGATAGTTTCATTTTAAACCCAAATGTTCCACCAGCATAAGAATTGAATACTCCATTTGTTAATGGAGATTTCGTTACAACACAAGTTTGAGCAAACATCGGAGTTGGGGTCCCAGTAAGAGGTCCTATAGAGAATACTAGCGTATTATCGGGAGAATATGGATCTATTTTTGGGTTTAATTTATCAAAAATAATCTTAATTCCAAAGCCTATGCCTCCTATATAAAGCTTAAACCATTCTTTTGGAATTTCTTGAATTCTAAATTCCTTCTTTGTAAGGTTTATAAAAAGAGCTTTTTTAGCAAAAAAGCTAGTTTCCATTTAAAATCCCTTTTAAGCTTTATGGAAATATCATCACTTTAATTGCTTTTCCATTCTTAACTAATTCAAAGCCTTTTTGAGTTTCGCTTAAAGGAAGCCTATGAGAAATCAAAGGCTTAGTTTTTATTAATCCAAGATCTATTAGCTTTATAGCCTTAGCAAAAGAATCTCTAGTACGATCATAACTTCCTGTAATCGTTATTTCGTTATAATGGATTAGGTTTGGATCTATTTTGATTTCTTGTTTAGGCCATACTCCAGCAAAAAGTACTATAGTACCGCATTTATCAAGCATTTTTATTCCTTGCTCTATTGCTAATGGATGCCCTACAGCCACTATAACCGCTTCAACTCCTTTTCCTTTAGTTAATTCTTTAACTTTTTCTACAGGATCAACTTTGCTAGCGTTTATAACTTCATCAGCTCCTAGCTTTAATGCAAGCTCTAGCCTTTCTTCTTTAAGGTCGCTTACTATTACTCTAGCTCCTGAAAGCTTAGCAAGTTGTAAATGCATTAGCCCTATTTGCCCAGCACCTATTATTGCTGCATCATCTCCTTTATTTATTCTTGATGCTAAATTTCCAAGAATACAACAGGCTAAAGGCTCTGTAAATGCAGCTTCTTCAAAGTCTATATTGCTTGAAAACTTTTGAGCACGTATAGCTAAAGCTTTAGTATATTCAGCCAGCGCTCCTTCGCCTATCCTTTTCCTGTTTATACAAAGGTTTTCCTTTCCTTTAATACAAAACCTACATGTACAATCACGTGTATCAAGCTCAGCTACTACTCTATCTCCTTTATTAAAACCTTCAACTTCTTCGCCTACTTCAACAACTATTCCAGCAAACTCATGGCCTAGAATCGCTGGAGGAGAACGCCATTTATGTAATCCTTCAAAAACTCTAACATCTGAAGGACATAGTCCACATGCTTTAACTTCTATTAATATTTCATTTGGCTTTATTTTAGGTACTTCAACATCCTCTAGCTCTATTTTTCTAAATTCCTTAAGTATAGCTGCTTTCAATGCTTAAGCCTTCTTTACTTTTCTAAATTAGCCCTATATTATAGGCTAACATTAAATAAGTAGCTAATACACATCCTGCTATAGAAGCTATTATGATTGCCCAATCAACTAACGTAAACTTCACTTCTCTTTTATACTTGCCTTTTCCAACTCCAAAACTTCTAACTTCTAAAGTTAAGCTAATCTTATCTACATAGCCAACTATGTTTGTAGTAAAAGGCATAACTATTGGTGCTGACATTTTAAACAGTTTAATTGGATTCCTTGTTTTTAATTCCCACCCTCTTAAAGATTGAGCTAATGAAATAAGCCTTAGGTTTCTAAATAATTCTGGAACAAATCTAAAAGCTATAGTGATTACATATATCAATTTTTGAGGAATTCTTAAGTATGCTAAAGTCCTAACTAAATCGTTAATCGAAGTTGAGTAGATAAAAGTAAAAGTTAAAGCTCCAACTATAACTATTCTAAATATATAGGCTAAAGCCCAAACCAATCCTCCATAGATTAATGGAAATGGGCCTAACTGGAATACAACTTTTCCAGCTTGCTCTAAAGGAATTACTTTAAAGTACTTAGGATCGGCTAAAGCAAATCCAAGTATAAGGGCTTCAATGAATCTATAAGCCGCAAATGGAAAGGGAATTAGCATCCATTTTTTAGGAGTTCTAGAAATCAAGTATAATGCAGCTGCTATAGCAGCAATTATCCCAAGATAAAGTGGATCCCAATATATGCTTACTATATAAAGCAATGCAAGAATTAATGTTGCTCGAGAAAATGTATTAAGCCTATGAACAAAAGTATTTCTTGGTACATACTCAAAAATAACTGGCATTTTTACTCACCTTTTTAAAGGAGTTATTAATTCAAGAAACTCATCTACTAAGCATAATTCATTTGGAATTTTATATTCTTTTGATAGCTCATATGCAATTTGAGTTATTTGTGGTGGTCTAATGAAAGTTTTCTTTAAAGTTTCTATTTGCGAAAATACTTGACCAGGAGTTCCTTCTAAAAGCTTTTTTCCATCGCTCATAGCTATCACTCTATCACAAAATTCATAAACCAATCTCATATCATGGGTAATTATTACAATTGAATGCCCTTTTTTAGTAAAGGATTTTAAAGTATTCATTAGCCTAGTTGAGCTTTTTCTATCAAGACCACTCGTAGGCTCATCGATTATTAAAACTTTGGGCTTTATTACAAGAATGCTTGCTAAAGCAACTAAAGTTTTTAAGTCTTTTGTTAAATTAATGATACTAACATCTTTATACTTGTCTAATCCTAGCATTGTTAAGGTTTCATTAACTCGGTTCCTTATTTCTTCAGACGCTACATCAAACATTTTTAAAGCAAATGAAACTTCATCGACTATGCTTGCGCTAAAAAGCTGGTTATCT
>JAVZFM010000041.1:0-11247 GCA_038872815.1 Bathyarchaeia archaeon | reverse complement strand
AATTAGCTCTGTCCCTGCCTGAAGTTGGATTGCTGTTTCTTCTTTTTCATTCCATACAGCTAAGCAATTGAGTGTAACGTTAAGGATTACTTTTTGATCATTTACCAGGTTTGATGTTGGAATAATATCCGCAAGCTTCCAAAGCACTTCTATCCAATCCTGAACTAAGCCAGAAGAATAAGAAGTGAATTCTTTTTTGAAGTTATTAGCCGAAACATTTAACTGCCAATATACCTTTAAATTGTTTATATCAGCTTCATAAGCGTAAGCTGTATAATGGGCAATAACGTATAAATAAACTACCTCCTGCCCTTCTAGAGTAAGGAAGGATAAAGGCTTCAATAAACTTACTTTTACTACTTTGCCATCTTTATCAAGAAGAGCGATTGAGCCATTAAACTTAATTTGTTTGGTTGATGCGGGGGCTGTTGAAGTAATTTGAGAAGTTTGAGTGGAAGTTAAGATTGAGGTGGTTTGAGGTGGAGGGACTAGTGATGATGTTGCAGTTGTTAGAGTGGAGTGGGTGGAAGCTACTATATCCCAGCTTGTTTGGAGTGGTTTTGGGTAGAGAGCAAGAAAGGAAATAGGAATTAAAAGACCTATGAGAAAGTAGGGGATTAGGCTATAATTTATTTTCCTTTTTGGCATTTTTATTCCTCTTAATTTATTCATTCAGGAAAGATAAAAAGCTTATTATAGAATTTCCTCAATTCTCTCTTGAGTTTCCTTTATCTCTTTTTTAATTTTTTCCAATTCTTTTTTGAAGTTTGCCGTGGCATATTTTTCTTTTTCATCTAAAGGCATGAGATCCCATTCTTCTTTAAGGTAAAATAAAGGCGTTGTCAGTTTATCGTAGATTATTGATTGTAGGTTAGTGTTGGCGTAGATGTAGGGTTTTGCCTTCTTAATTATTGATTCCATAACATCTAATGCTTTTATGAAGTGGGTTTCTACAAATTGCCAAAAACTTTCTTCCTCATCTTTTGAAACAAAATGGAATTTCCTTATTCTTTTTTGCATTTACCTTACCTCCTTTTTTATTTTGGCGGGCAGGGGGATTGCCTGCCAAATCCAGCAATCCCTGATATTTTTAGTTCTCTGCCCCATTCGTAAGATCATTGCCTTTCAGGCTCTTTTTGGCTTCCTACTATCTACCTGCCCTTTACCAAATTATTTCGTAATTATAAATTGTGATGTCGTTTGGCGTGGCTGGAATTGTTTCTCCATATCTCCCCTGCCAAACCCATAAGGAAGCTAAAAGCTCTTCCATGGAATTGTAAATTCTATCGTTTTGAGGTTCAATATAAACCAAATTGCCATTAATTAAGGCAGCGTTAAAGGCATGGCTGGCTTCTTCATAACCCAAAAGCCAATTGCCTACTCTATAGTTTGCTATTACAAAGGAGAGGTTATAGCCTTTTTCTCTTGCTTCAATTTTTAAATCTTTAGCAAAATTTATACAATTATAGGTAGTATAAGAGTATTTTCTTTCGCTAATTTGGCTGTTAGCTAAAAATCGCTTTAATTCATCTAAAGATTGGAAGTGGTTTAGGCGATACCTTTTAAGCTCTTTATTCTCGGTGGAGAGGCGATCAATATAAGCTTGGAGGTTGCTTACTTGTGTATTCAAAGTATCTATCTGATTATTTAATTGAATTATTTGGTTGTTTAATTCGGTTATTTGTGCATTTTTTTGAGCTAATTGATTATTCACTTGAGTTAATTGCCAGAATAAGAAGAGGCTTGTCATTAATAAAATGCCAATAAAACAAATGGCTAAAAGATCCTTTTTTGGCTTTAAGGGTTTACCACATTCTGGGCAATATTTTAATTCCATTTGATTCGCCTCCTAAAATTTTCCTTTGGATAATAAAATTATTATTAGAAGGATGGATAAGTTGAAAAATAAAGTGCCAAGCAATATGTTGAAAAATCTTTTTCTTGTTTTTTTCGGAATTAAATTTTCAAAAAAGGCAAATTTTTCATTTAAAACAATTAAAGTTAAAAAAGAAATTAAGGTAATGGCAGATAAGGATAATGAATATGGAAGAAGAAATAATAAGGATAAAGTCATTAAGAAAGTAAATAAAATTGTAAAAACATAAATTCTTGGCATTAAAATACACTCCATACTTTTAAAAGCAATAAAATAGTAATTGACCATAAAGCAATTGTCAATATTAAAAAGAATTTCGATCCTATAGCTGCTAGACTAAAAAGAAGGCTTGATAATATGGCTAAGAAAGCAAACGGGCGAGTTGATGAAGGAAAAAAGCTTAAAAGCTTTACTATTAATTCAAAAAGCTTTTTCACCACCATTAAAATCAGGTTCAAATAATCCATTTTTGTTTCACCTCCAAAACTGCTTTATAAGTGCTTAACGTTTGAGAATCCATATTCAAATTTAAAATCAAATAGTATTTTCCTTTAGCTAATTCAGGTAAATGAATAAAGAATTTCCAATAGGTTCTATTATTAAAGGTGAAAAGTATTGGCTCAATTTTTGTTTGATTGATGAGGCGGTATTGCCAATTCAGCCTATACCATCCTAAAGATTGATTATTGGCATCAGCTATGTTAAGCCATACGGTAATGCCTTTATATTCAGACCAAACGTAAACTTCTAAAAAGCCATCTTGGCTTAAGGAAAAATACCAATCATAAGGATTATCCTTATTCATATAGGTAATTTGATAAATTAAAGGGCTTCTAAACATTATGGGAATAATAAGTAGGGAGATAAGCCCAATTAATAAAATTGGAATTAAAAAAGTGTTTTTAGCCATATAATCGCCTTCTTCTTGGATAAGATAAAACCAAAATTACTAAAAAGAAGAATAAGGCAATAGCTGAATAAAGCGGATACTTCATTAATAAAGAAATTATATCACGAATTATTAAAGGAATAACGCTACCGCTATTAACTGAACTGCTACTGTTGCTTATTGGTGTTAAGCCTATATCAAGCCTAACCCAATTGTTTTCAACTTTAAATGGAATCTTTTTTGAGGTGTAGCCATTAGCAATAACTTCAATTGTATAAAGACCGTTAGGCACTTCAGCTAGGTCGGCTCTTCCAACATCATTTGTATAAGCTGTTTGTATAGGCGATCCACTTTCATCATAAAGGATTATTTTTGCTTTTGGAATTGGATTCAAATTTGTTGAATTGTAAACAACTACAATAATGGCGTAACCCGCTTTAGCCATTCCTATTAAAGAAAAGAATAAAAGGCAGAAAAGTAAATTTCTTTTCTTCAATTTTACCTTCTCCTTTTTCTTTCCCTTTTCCATGCTTTAATTTCTTTATGAATTTGGAAGCTTAAAACTATTCCGAAGGCTAACATAACTGAAGATATTATTATTAATAAAGGCGTGGGAAGCCCAAAGGTAATTGTAGGCATGGGTAATTCCCATTCCTTGCCTATTTCTTTAGGTATTTTTATTTCAATATTTATATCTTTATCAATTAAGCTTAAGCTTTTTTCTGCAACTTTTTTGTTATCAGGATTATAGATTTCAATTTTATAATCTCCAACTTCCAAACCACCAAAAAAGGCTTTTCCACCGTAAAGCTTTTTTTCACTTACAAGCCTATTATGCCAATCGAAAATTTTGGCGATATGATCTATAGGCACAGAGCCATCAGTATATAAGGCGGTAAGGTTTATGGCAAAGAAAACTCTGGAAGGATTTGTGCCTCCGCCTCCTCCGCCAGCAGTTCCTAAGGCAATAAAGACATTTTGCGTATAGCTGGCTAATTCATATTCGCTTCCCAATTGAATTATTTTTATTTCTAAATTGTAGTAGCCTTTTTCCGTAATGTTGTAAACAGGAAAAGTATAAGTATTTCTATAAGCACCATAGGGAATGTCGGTTGGTCCAACTTCGTAAGTATAATAGGTAATGGAGCCATTGTAAAAGCGGAATCTTGTTTTTACATTTTCTAAAGTTAAGCCTTGACCTGCTAAATTAGCGTTATTATTATAACTTATTGTAACGGATTTAGAAGATCCTACAACCCAATCTATTGGAGCAGAGATGCCTAAATTGGAGATGGCAATGTTATAGGCAAGCTGTGTTTGATTTGTGCGGATACCTGCTTTAGTTCCATTTATCTTCAAGCTTCCAGAATCGTGAAGTGTAGAATTCAAAGTAAATTGGATTAAACCATTAAAGTTGCTTAAAGCTTCTCCAACACATTTATTTCCATCATAAACATAAAACCTGCCTTGATTAACAAAAGAGGAATTATGTCCCCAAGAAGTTGTTAAATTAATAATTGGATTTTCAGTCCCGCCATAAACAGTTGTATTATACAAATTTATTTTAGTCCATGTAATATGTATTGGATTGGCATTCATTATTGAGGTTGTTAAACCATAAGCGCCATCGGTAAAGCTTGAGATTACAAAGGTTTTATTTACAATTTGATTCTCAGTGAAGTACGCATACCAATATCCATTTATCGAATCGTAAGAAGCGGTTGTCCCGTTTATAACTAGAGAACCGTTTGAAAAAGCGGAATCATCATAATCATATCTAGCTTTTATCCAAACTTTAACGCTATCACCTACATTAACTAATTTATCTGAATCCTCAGTTCCCCACTCATAAAATTCAATTCTATCAACAATTACATTAGGAAAGTTTGCTGAAACAGCGTAGGTTGCTGTAACGCTGTATGTATATGAGCCTACAGTTGATTCAGCGATTACATCGTTGATTGAGAATTGCCCTGAAACAAGCGTTGTATCTGTTGAACCTTTTTGGTTACCTGAAAGAAGAACCTTCACTTGGTAATTTCCATCAGGTGGATAAATACTTGTCCCTTCATAATATAAATAACCCGAGAAGGTTAAAGTTTGTGAAGGGTTCACTCTTGTATCGCTTACACTTAAATTCGAGAATGTTAAATCGTTTTCTACACCAAAAACATTAGTATAATCATCTTGATCGCTTGCTGAATAAGAGTCTATGACATAAGCTTGAACAGTTATTGTTTCAGGCGAGTCATCCCAATTCCAGTTTATTTTAACCATAAAATTAAAGGTTTTTTCATTTCCTGAAGTTGAATGCGAGCAAGTCCCTAAAGTAACATAATTGTTTGGATCGCTTTGTTCACTAAAACTCCAAGTATCACTGCCTGTTCTTGTAGCTCTTAAAATAACGTTTTTACCTGCTGGATCTAGACGGATTTCTGCATAGCTTATGTCATTTACACCTTGAGGGTCGCTTACTTTATAAACAAATTTATATTCTTGCTTCCCCGCCAATAATGTTTTAGTTCCTTTATAAGCAGCACCTGTTAAATCTAAAGTAAGACTAACATTTGTAGGCGGATTATTGGGAGGTGTGTAATCAACATAAAGCTTCGGTTTATTGGAGTTGGTACTTTCCTTTGAATACGCTTGAAACCAACGTCCGTTACCGGGGTTTTCCGTGCTAAGCCTTATAAGAAAGTGGGCAACACGCCCTACATAATTAACGGCATATTGAACTTGCGCTGTAACCGTCCAACTTATCCAGTTACCAGCTGAAGGACATGTGGCGGAAGCTCCATCAGTAGTGGTATAATCGCCACCCGCCGATGACCATGCCAAAGTATTATATTGCCTATAATTCCAACAAACAGAGCCGCTTTGAATTGCCCCAGTTGCAGTCCCTTCTACCCAATCTGTTGAAGTGATACGATAGCAAAACACAGTTTTATCAACTACATCTCCGCCAGTAGCATATATATATAAAGAAAGGGTTGCTGAATTAATAGTTGAGCCGCTTGGAATTACGGAGCTCATATCAAACTTCAATAAAGCTCGATGAACATATGGGGGGGGAGAGATGGGTTGATAACCGTAAACTTCAAGGTAAGTCGCTCCACCATAATTATAATTCACATAATCAGGATAACTATTAATATAAGTGTCTGCTGTAGGGGGTTGAAAAGTGTATGTAGCTGGATCTATTGTTAAGGTTTCACCTATGTTTAAATTCCAGTATCCAAATGCGTAATCTGCTTTTAAACCGTTTGCTTGAATATCTATTGGTTGAGGGAGGAGGAAGCGTTGTTGTTTTAAAACTAGTTCCCCCAACCCCCCCTCTTCATAAACCATGCTGCTTTGATCTTCAATTATAGTTATTTTTCCTCCTTTTTTAAATATGAATGATGTTGAATTAATGTTTGTTAATGTTGTGATGGCTTCATCGTTTACTTCATCTGCCATTATTCCGCTCCAATGTTGAATTGCCATAAATTTACCTGAAAATGAAGTTTTAAATGAAATGTAATGTTTTAATGCTAAAGCTTCTCTTAAAGCATAGGTAATATTTAATTTTCCTGCCCAATTTTCATAAGTTAAAGTTAAAAATGCTCCGCTTGAATTTGTAATTAAAAGTTGAGATGTTGGGTTTAGGCTTGGGGAAGGCATTATGGCGCTTTTCCATTTTAAGTTTTGAAGGTAAAGAATTTCCCATTGCTCCATGTAAAGTCTAACTTCAGTATAGTTTACATCATAGTAACGAGCATAATAACTGTATATTTCAGCGGTGATGCGTCCGTTTCGTAAAACATAACAGTTTTTAATTGGATCGTAATAGGCTATGTAAGGTGTATAAGCAGAGCCATTCCAAACCCATTCAGGAGCATTTACATAGCGATACCTGCCTAAAGCTGGATTGTAATAAAGCTCATAGTCCATCCCTCTTTTTTCTAAAATCCAATTATCTGGTTGTGCTGAAGCTTCTTCAATAAGAGATTCATGAAGGAAGTGAGCTAAAAGAGGGGGGGAATCGATTTTAAATTTTGGAGAAAGAAAAAATAAAGTAACAATAATAATGGTTAAAAGTAAAATCTTCTTCTTTTTATCCATCTTCACTCCTTTTTGAATAGATTTATTTTTGTAAAATTTTTATCGGTAGTTGGATTTTTCAAGTTTTTCAATTTTTTTCTCTGCAGCTTTTTCTCTTATTTTAGCAGATTTTTCAGGTATTGATACTTTTTCTCCTGATGGGACTTTTTCAGTTGATGTTGGTGGTTTTTCAAGTTTTTCAATTTTTTTCTCTGCAGCTTTTTCTCTTATTTTAGCAGATTTTTCAGGTATTGATACTTTTTCTCCTGATGGGACTTTTTCAGTTGATGTTGATGTTGTTGATGTTGATGTTGATGTTGTTGTTGTTGTTGTTGATGATGTTGATGTTGATGTTGATGTTGGTGCGTAAATATTTGGATCTTTGCCATAATATGTTGCACTATCCCTTACAGTTTGAGTGCCATAAATGTCTGCCAGTGAATACGCCAATAGTTTCCATGTTTTTCCTCCATCTATGGAGTAATAAACATAACCTGTATTCGGATCTACTTTTACTTTAGCACCTCCTAATAGCATAGGTTTACCAGTTATTGGATGTGTTTTGAGTTGTAAGACATCAAAATCAATATATTGTTCCTCACCAGTAAAGAATTTCTCATTAAGTAATATTCGTCCTGTAGTAGTAGGATCGTAAGTTTTTGTATCATATCCAGCCCTTTTGGCTAATTGCTCAACATATTCTTCAATTTTAGGTCCAAATTTGGCAAGCTTATTTGCGTTTTCTTCCCGCCATAGTTTATCCCATTCAAAAACGCTTAGGCGTTGACCAGTTTCTGAAAGTAAATATATTTCATATGTATTTGGATCAATTTGTATTTTCCATTTTTGTCCTTGTAATGTAAAGTCGTATGTAGCGTATTGATTAATAATAGGAATTGCTTCTTTAGGTATTATTCCAGTTTGTTGCCATTGTTTAAATAAAGGTCCTAATGCTTCAGCTAATCTTTTTTCCACAAAAGGATTTACAATAATATGTTTTGCAGCGTAGTCGGTGGAGGCTGGACCTTTTTCCCCTATAACTTTCGGTCCTTCTTTAATATCTAAGCCTTCAACCTTTTGAATTAAAGCAGTTCTTAGTAAACTAGCTATTGGGCTTTCCATTCCTCGAGAGATAAAGAGACCTTCCCTTGGATTCCAAACATAGCCAGTTCCTTTTGACTCAGGTATAGCGGTTCTTGCTAAGAAAGCTTGGTATTCAGGCGGTAGCTTTTGGAAGTTGCTGATTTGCTCAAGCCATCTTTGGTAGAAGGAAAAATCCAACCAAATAGGTGATCTTCCTTGAAGAACTGCAGATTTCCATCCTTCTTCAGTCATTATTCCATAATCATATTGATTTAAGTTCACAGGCATTCGATTGGCAAAGAATATTTTTTCATATAAGCTCATAGGCTTCAATTCAGGTGGTTTCCAATTAAGTTTGGCGGTAGCGTTTGCATCGTAAACATAGCCTGGTCTCCAACCTTTTCCTTCACCAGTAGTTGTAATGACGCCCCCGTAATAAATTAATGTTCCATCTGGAGGGGGATTTTTAATATCAAAGTAAACCCATTTTCCATCTTTTTGCCATGCAAGCGCTGGATAGGTTGGGGGCAATATTATGTCTACAGGTGGTTCTCCTTTAATTGAAACATTTTGGAGAACCCATCCTTGATTTGTTTGAACAAGGGATGTGGGGAATTCTTTTTTATAAGTTTCTAATGGAAATGGAAAGAAGTATTTTAATTGTTGTTTAGCTCCCCTCCAGACGGCCCCTGCAGCGCCTGGGAAAGCAGATCCTCCTTCAGCACCTGCTTGTGTAAGCCAAAAAACTCCAGCTCCAATTGGTTGTGAAACGAGATCGGAGGAGGGATTTCCAATAGCTGCTTGAATTCTTGCAATATCCGAACTTACTCTCTCGCCAAAATGACCTACTATTTTTGCTCCAGAAAGGGGGGGTTGCATGACTTCTTTTCCTTTTTCAATAAGGGTTTTTAGTTCTTCTTTTATGTTTGTTGGTGATGATGGAGTTGGTGATGATGATGGAGTTGGTGATGATGATGGAGTTCCTATGTTTGTTACTGGTGAGGTTGTCCCTGATGCTACTATTGGAATTGTTGGAGTTCCTGTAGGAGAACTTAAAGCTGGTTTTTTTAAGGCTAAAGCCAGTAAACCTCCAACAGCACCCAAGCCTGCCCCTATGCCCATAACTGTTGCAGTTAATTCTTTTTTCTTGAGTTTTTTCTTTTTTCTAAGTTTAAGAAAGTCTTTTTCTAAAATTATTTTTTTCAATTAACTCCCCAGAAATATTTTTAAATCTTCATAATCCGTAAAGATCATGAAGAGTCCAATCATAAATGTTATTAAAGGGATTGAATAGTATATAAATGTTATTGATAAAGATTTTAGATGAATGGATATTTTGGAATAAAAAAGCTCCAAAATAGAGAGAAGAATAAAGAAGAAGCCGAAAAAGAAGTGGTGAATATGAAAGTCTTTAACATAAACAGTGTATTTGGACCAAAGCCAAAAACTGATACCTACGATTAAAAGAGCTAAATTGAATAAAGTATTAAAAATTATTGTTGTTTTTTTTCCTTTTTTCTGGATTAACATTACGTTCCCTTACTTATTTTTTATTTTAAATTCATTAGAAGCTAGGAATTTGACTATTTCCCAAATTTCTTTTTCCTTCGCTTTTGGTAATGTTAATAATCCTTTTTCACCTATCCATAAAGTTAAAGCGCCTCTTTGAATTGTATCCAATTTGTTTTCCCTAGCCCATTCTATAAATTCTTTTGCTAAAGCTACTGATAAACCGCCTTGGCTTACTTCTACATCTAAATCTTCTAAACCTTCTTCCATGTAAGCTTCTTTTTTCTCATTCCTATAATAATTAAGAATTTCATTAAAGCTTTCGCCCGCCAAATTTTTTTCGTTAGGATCAAAGAATAAACCTAAATTTGGATTTGGCCATGTGAATCTGCCAACAGGGACTAGGCTTACTTCAGCAGGTTGGCTAAGTTTTTCCCATACATAACCGTGCACATGGTAAGGGCATCTATAGCGTAAATGAATTACATATTGTAATACTCTTTTTGCCATTAAAAATAGCTCATTTAACATTGGTAAAGCCCAAAGAAAGCTTGCACCTTTTCCTCTTTGGGTTTCTAAAATTCTAGCGATTTTATGTTGCCTCAACAATTGCCAATCATAAGCACTCATCCAATCTTGAGGTTCATCACCAACAATAAAATAATTTTTACGCCTTTCCAAAATTCTTTTCGTCCAATCTTCAAGGCTCATAGCTATATCCTTATGGCTAAAAAAGGGGTCTAAGAAGTAAGCGAGGCTTATAGCGGTTTCACTTTTACCAAGTCCAAGTTCTGTTCCTGTTATGGCTATATTAACAGTTCTTCTTTGATATTGAGGTAAGTTAGGATTTATTCTTTTGAATATTTCAATAATTAATTTTTTTTCATATTGTGGGAAGAAGAGGGGGTTAACTTCTATTTTGCCGCTACTTACATCTTCATAAAATATTTTTTTCCATTCGCATTTGTTAGTTGATACTATGAATTTTTCTTTTTCAAGTTTTTCATAGCTTTTAGGGATAGTGAAAATTTTTTCAGTCAATTATATCGCCGTAGGCAAAAATTATTCAGTTTCAGCAGCTTGTTTTAAGCGTTGACGGATGGCTTGAATTTCAGATAAGGGTATTTCTTCTTCACTTTCTTTTAATGGTGTTAAAGGAATTTGCATCACTTTTCTAAGCATTTCAGGAACTTGAGATTCTGGTGTAAAGCTTTTTGCTTCAAGTAAGCTTACATAAATCTGATATATATTAACTAAAGTGCTATCATAAGGAATTTTTTGATGTCTGAATAACCTAGATAAAATAAGAGTCATTCCTGCTAAACGTTCAAGATCTTCTTGAGTTACGCCATGTTTTTTTCCAAAAAAGCCGAATCCATTAGTAACATCTATAATCCTGGAAATTGTAGGATGAAAGACTGGGGGATATGTTCCTTCTGGAAGTTGAACTTCAAGTTCTCCATTACCATTCTTTTTTAGTGTTATACTTGTAGAGGGGAGGGGGAGCATTCTTTCTTTTTGCTTTTCTTTTTGGATTTGAGCGTAAGTTGATGCTAAGTCCGTGGTTAATTGCCTTAAAATTTCTAGAAGTTGGGGTTGAGCAATAAGTGCTTGCATACTCATTTTTATTCCTCCCCTTATTTTACTTAAAGAAGTAGTTATATAAATATTTTATTATTGAGATTACTTGAGAGACTTGAGCGGGTTTTTTAAGATAGTAGTATAAAGCTAGGAATAAGAGTGCCCCGCAAATGGTTATACCAGCAATAATTAAGATTTTCCTTATATTTGTTAAAATAGGGGTTTC
>JAVZFM010000040.1:0-11259 GCA_038872815.1 Bathyarchaeia archaeon | reverse complement strand
CATGAGCCATAAAGCCAAGTATGTTCGCTTGCTGGAAAGCGATGAGCTGAATCTTTGGTACAGGAATTTGGCAAGAGGCTCAAAGATAACTGCAGATGTCTATTTGAGACGACTAGGCTTTTTCTGCAAAAAGCATGGAATCACGCCAGAAGAATTGGCTAGGCTTAGCGATGAAAACGCTACAAGGCTTTTGCTAAAGGCTATAAACGAACTTGAGGATAAGGGCTATACTGGAGGCTATATTGAAAGCATATTCAAGGCTATAAAATCATGGCTAAGGCATAATGGAGTAAATTTAAAAGCAAAGATTAAAATAAAAGGATACGCCTACTTTAGCCAATGAGCGAATACCAACGCAAGAAGAGTTGGCTAGAATTATTAGGGCTTCAAGTCTGGATGCGAAAGTGGCCATAGCCTTAATCGCATTTTCTGGATTGAGACCTGAAGTTTTAGAAGATTATGAAGGAAAAGATGGGCTAAGAATTGGAGATTTTCTAGAAGTAGACAATCAAGCCAAGAAGGTTAAATTTAAGCGAATACCAACGCTTGTACGCGTATGAAAGCCATTAAGCAAAGCAAGAAATCAATACTTGACTTTTCTATGCGAGGAAGGCTGCAAGTATCTACGACCAATGTACGCGATAAGATTAGAACTGCGATTAGAAATGCAGGCTTTGATTGGAGGCCTTATGTGCTTAGGGCTTATTTCGACACTGGAGCCACTTATACTGTAATACCTTCAAAGCTTCAAGAAGAGCTTAAGCTACTCCTCTGGTAGAAGGCTAAAAGTGAAAACTGCTAAAGGTGAGGATGAGCTTGAGGAAGCGATGGCTGTAGCGGAATTTGTAGAGGAAAAAGGATTTACTGCTGTACTAATATCTAAGCATATCGATATGCCATTAATAGGAGCCTTAACCCTTGAAGGCTTTGGCTATAGAGTAAACTCAATTACTTGTAAGCTTGAAAAAACTCCTATATACATGCTTGCGTTGCTTTGCAGAGCTAAGCCTCAAAACCATTCGATCTTTTACCTCAACTCCGCAATTTTACAAGCCCTTCGCATAGAAAAGATCATATTTATAAGAAACTCCATGCCTAAATTCGCTTATAAAGATAAAAATTTATCTTGGGTATGGGAAATGGTTGATGAAAACGATGTAAACGCAAAGGACCCATACCCTGATGGGTTTGAATTCCTGCAGGCCCACGTACTTACTTCCTTTGTATAAAGCTTTTACGGCTCCAATCTTTAACAGAATTCTTTGCCAGATTATTTTTCTAGAAAAAGTGAAGGTGAAAGCAAATTTTTAATACAATACCATATAGCGCTAATATTTTGCTTCATTACAACTACTAAAAAATTAGAAGAATAATTTAGTTGAAGATGTGAAAAGGCTAGAATTAAAAAGCTAATCCCTAAGTTTTATGTTTACAAACTTTTTTGCTTTTTTAATGATATCTTCAATTTCTTCATTTTCAAATGGTGTGAACTCTTTTCTCGATATATTTTCATTCAATTTCTTGAAGTTTTGAAGATAGTAAACTTTAGCCACTTTTATAGTTTTACAAATTTCAATTACATCTTTGAAAGAGTGAAATTCTTTCATAAGAGTTGTTCTAAATTCATGATCAATTGGAGAAAAAAGTAAAATTTTGATTGATTCTTTAATTTTTTTAAAAGTTTCTCTTGTTAAGTTACCAACAACTTCTTTATACTTTTCGAATTCTAACCTAGTTTTTATGTCCATTGCAACATAATCTACAAGCTTTTTATTGATTAATTCTAAAAGCATTTTTGGATTACTTCCATTTGTTTCTAAACCAATCGAAAAACCTATTTTCTTAATTTTTTGTATTAAGTTTGGTAAATCTTCATTTAAAGTTGGCTCACCACCAGTAAAAACAACAGCATCGATGAATTCTTTATTTTTTTCAAGGTAAGATAAAATATAACCTTCTGATAGACTTTTTATTTTCTTAATTTTTTCTGGTAAAACTAGGTGCGGTACGTAGCAAAACTGGCATCTGAAATTACAGCCTGCAAGAAAAATTATAGAAGAAATTTTTCCAGGATATTCTATAAGACTTGTTTTTTGAAACTTTGCTATGATCATATTTCAACTTTATTAAAATTTTTCCTTTGTTTAAATTCTTCTTGTTTCCCCTCATTCCATTGCTCAATAGGCCTCAAATAACCAACAACCCTTGAATAAACTTCCGCTGGCAATCCACACTTTACACATTTCCAATGCTCTCCTGGGATGTAACCATGCTGTTGACAAACACTAAAAGTTGGTGTAATCGTGATATAAGGTAAGTGAAAGTTTTCAAAAATTTTCTTTACTAATTTTGCTACACCTTCTGAAGTGATTCTTTCTCCAAACCAAATATGAACCACTGTTCCGCCTGTATATTTTACTTGAAAAGCATCTTGATGTTTCAAGAGTTCCCAAATATCATCGGTATAATAAACTGGTAACCAAGTGGAATTAGTGTAGTAAGGTGCTGCTTTCTTACTTTTAACTTCATATTCATTTGCAACTATTATATCTGGATACCTCTCTTTATCCTTTTTCGCGAGATTGTAGCTTGTTCCTTCAGCTGGTGTAGCTTCTAGGTTATAAATGTTTCCAGTTTCTTGTTGAAAATCAGCCAACCTTTCTAGCATAAAATCTAAAACCTTTAATGCAAATTTATAACCTTCTTCATCACCTATTGAGTAACCCAAAAAATTCAAACAAGCTTCATTCATTCCAATTAATCCAATAGTATTGAAGTGGTTTTTCCAATAACTGCCAAACTTTCTTTTAATATTTCTCAAGTAAAATTTTGAGTAAGGATAAAGACCTTTTTCTGTAAATTCTTCAAGAAAATTTCTTTTTATCTCTAAAGTTTGTTTTGCAAGTTCCATTAAATTGTTTAACCTCTCAAAAAATTCAGTTTCATCTTTCGAAAGAAAACCAATTCTTGGCATGTTAATCGTGACAACACCTATGCTGCCAGTAAGTGGATAAGCACCAAAAAGTCCACCACCTCTTTTTCTGAGTTCCCTATTATCTATTCTAAGCCTACAACACATAGAACGGACATCTTCTGGGTTCATACTAGAATTAATAAAATTGGCAAAATATGGAATTCCATACTTTGCACTGGTTTCTAAAACTTTTTTAACAACTTCATTTTTCCAATCAAAATCTTTAGTTATATTTATGGTCGGTATTGGAAAAGAAAAAACTCTTCCTATACCATCTCCTTCAAGCATAATATCTGCTAAAGCTTTATTAAACATATCCATTTCCTCTTGAAAATCTCCGTAAGTTTTATCCATTAGCTTTCCTCCAATAATAACAGGCTCATTTTCCATGAACTTTGGAATTTTAATGTCAAGAGTTATGTTACTAAATGGACATTGAAAACCAACCCTGGTTGGGACGTTCATGTTAAACATAAACTCTTGTAAAGCTTGTTTTACTTCATTGTAATTTAGTTTATCGAATCTTATGAATGGTGCAATGTAAGTATCAAAATTGCTGAAAGCTTGAGCGCCTGCGGCCTCACCTGTTAAGGTATAAATAAAATTAACAACTTGCATCAAAGCCACTCTAAAATGCTTTGCTGGTCTTGAAGAAATTTTCCCTCTTACTCCAGTGAAACCACTCAAAAGTAAATCCCTTAAATCCCATCCAACACAATAAGGAGCTAAGATTTGTAAATTATGAATATGAAAATCGCCATCTAAATGAGCTTTTGCTATTTTTGGATTTCTCTTTAGATAAATTCTATGTAACCAGTATTGAGAGATTATTTGAGAAGAAATATGAGTGTTTAGACCTTGTAAAGAATAACTCATGTTCGCATTTTCTTTAACAAGCCATGTTTTTTTCTCGAGATAACTATCAACTAACTCCCTTATTTGCGTATGCAAAGCTCTGTACAAAATGTAGGCTTTAGCTGTTTTGTAGTGACCATGTTCTACTAAAACTTTTTCAACTAAATCTTGAACTTGTTCTACTTTAGGAATTTCTCCAGGTTTAAGTTGCGTCTTTAGAAGTTTTACAACTTCATCAGCAAGTTGATAAGCTTTTTGCTTATCTTTGCCTTCAACAGCTTGAGCAGCTTTCCATATAGCTTCTGCAATTTTTGTTTTATCAAAATCAACTATCCTTCCATCTCTCTTAATTATTTTATAAATTTGAGCTTCATTATTTTTGTTCATGTTATCATCAACCTAGTAAAATGTTTTACCTCTTCATATGTTTCTTATTTATATCGATGAAATAATTCTTCATGTGATGTTGTGAATTTTTATACAATATTAGTTTTAATTTTTATTTCAATTCTAGTATTTTTAATACATAAAATAGGAAAAACATAGAATTTCGATTTTTGCTTGTTGACACTTAATGCATTCAGATGTTTTACTAAAAATTGCTTTTTAACCTCGCTTTTAAGCAGAAAATAAGCTATCGCTATTCCTATTAAAATACAAACTGTTGCAAGAATTGCTCCATAAAAAATCCACATGAACGAATTAATTGATTCTATGCTTGGCTTCAAAGGCTTCGAAGAAATGACTTGAATAATGGCTTCATCACTAACTTCTAGTTTTTCTCCATTCCACCATGAACTTGCCTTTATCGTATAGACTCCTTGTTTTTTTGGAGACCAGAAGATTTTTTCGTATAAGTCTTCGTGAGTTTTGTATGCCCAAATATATACCTCATTTTCACTTTCATCAAAGATTTCTAATCGAACTTCATGGTAATGAAGAACTTGAATTTCTGCGCATCCTGGTAATAGATGAGTATAATTGATATTTATTTCAACAACATCTCTTAAATCATACTGAGCCTTATTAGTATTAACCTTTATTGAACGACACTTAATCGGTTCTATGTTAGAAGATGAAATCTCTAAATCAAAATCTAAATCGCTTAATTCTCCTTCATACTCAATTTTAGTAAACCATGCAGTCGAACCAAATAGAGAGGAAATCTTCATATCGATCATCGCTAACTCTTCATTTGAAACTTGGAATTGTATTATTCGGCTGCTTAGACTCATCTTAAAAGGTAAAGAGTCTTTATTTATAGCTTCTGAAGTTATAAGATAAAGGATAACTCTTGTGTAGCCTTTAGCCATTGAGGAAATCTTCATAGGATAGTAAAGACTCAAGCTTTGAAATTCATAAACAATTGGCCCTATACTTCTTGTTGTAGAGGCTAAGTCTACAAGGTCGAATACCCAATAATTAAAGCCTCTTTTCAAGTAATCCTCTAGGATTCTTTCCATTTTTTCTGTTTTAGGAAACGAGTTGCCTACATACTTGTATGAAAAATTTAAAAGCTCCTTTAGAGAAGTTGCTTTCAACACAGTAATTTCATGAGCCTCAATTTTTTCATGAAAGATTATCTCAAGTTCCCTATAGCTTGGCATGTTTTTTGCTATTAATCTTTGTACAGCTTGAAAGGATTCAAGGCTCCTCTTCTCTATGCTTGGTGCAGAAGGTAATGGAAAAACTTCAATAACTTTAGTATCAATACTGGAATAAAGATCTGTTGAAAGGATTAAGCGCTCAATCTTTCCATTCCAAGCTATTATAGCTTTTTGCCCAGGTCCATAAACATCAGCATCTGATATTGGAATTGATCCCCTATCAGCTTGAATTGAATCAAAAAATGGGATCATGGATGAAAGCACTAATACAAAAATCGTCATCAATATTAGAAAATTTTTTTCCTTAACTATCATTTTAATCGGTTTTGATATATAATCTACATTAAATAATAAACTATTGTTTAGAACAATTAATGTTGAAGCTGTGATTTCTTCAAGGGATAGTGGATTAAGACCTCTTAAAAGCGAGAACAAAAATTATAAAAAAGTTTTAATCTCAAAGTTAGGAAGGTTATCTTGAAAATTTTATGGTAGCATTCTAGCTATTGCTTGTAAGTTGTAGTAAATTTTGATAAAAATGCTACTTCATAACCTTCAATAAATCCATCTTAAAGTTTTTATAGCCCTTCATTTAATTTAAAAAGTAGCAAACAACTCTTTGAGTGAATCAAAATGTCTAAAGGAGCAAAAGGCTTACTTGCAGCTAGAAAGTTAAAGAGAAGGCGGAAAAAATTTAGATGGGAGTATGCACCTTTTAAAAGAAGAATGCTTGGTCTAGATTATAAAGCTGACCCGCTTCAAGGCGCTCCTCAAGCTAGGGGAATAGTTTTAGAAAAAGTAGGGATTGAATGCCGTCAACCAAATAGTGCTGTTCGAAAAGCTGTCAGAGTACAATTAATTAAGAATGGAAAAGTAGTAACTGCGTTTGTTCCAAAAGATGGAGGCTTGAATTTTATAGATGAGCATGATGAAGTATTAATAGAAGGGATTGGTGGAGCTGAAGGAAAAAGTATGGGAGATATACCAGGAGTCAGATATAGAGTTTTTATGGTTAATGGAGTTTCTTTAAAAGCCTTGCTTACTGGAAAAAAGGAAAAACCACGTAGGTAGTTTTGCGTAAAGGAGCTTAAGAGCTTCAGTCATTTATGGTTCGTATTTTTAAAAAGTCCATTAAAGGGATCTTTAAATTCTGTAGCGAAGCGTTTAAATATTTATTTAAACATTACTGAAACAATGAATAACTTTAGTATAATATACAGTCATTTGCCGGGGTTGCCTAGCCAGGTAAGGCGTCGGCTTGCTATCGATGATAAAAAGCCGATGACCCATTAGGGTCGCGTGGGTTCAAATCCCACCCCCGGCGCTAGTTTACTCCATTTTCTCCATTGAAAGCATTTCTAATAATAAATGATAATTAAAAGCTTAAAGCAGTTATTAGAGAGATAATGTATTATGGCTAAAATATCTTGTAATTATGATTATTTTACTATTAATGCTGAATCTCCTAATAATATCTATAGCAATAGTATCCACAATATCCTTTGAAGAGTTTCTGAAATATGTTTATGGATTTGTATTTGGTCAGTTTACCATGTTTTTCTAGCTTACTTAGTGTCTCATTTCTTTAAAATGGAGAGATTCTTAGAGAGATTATAGGATCCATAGAGCTGGTTTTTAATAGTTATAATCACTGGATTATTAGGATTATCCATATTGATGTTTCAAATAATGGAACCTATGGTAAGTAATGCAATATGTATTTAAATCAATGAAATCAATTCATAGCTTAAAAGAGAATTCTCCTACCTTACATTTTCTATAGCTTGTTGGTTGCACCATTATCAGCCTGTATGTGAGAAGATTATATAAGGGGGTCACAATCAAACTAGACTGAAACGTAAATTCAACGGTAGAACCTGGATAGCAGTGGCGATTCAAGTAATACACTTCGGTTTATGACGTGGTATTTCAGTGCACATAATATTCACAGCAACATTTGGCTTCATTGCTGTATTGGTGTACGCAAAGGCAAGATCCTCACCAATAATGATAGCTTACTGGTTAGACGACGTTATAGGATTCTTCACACTTTTTCATTTGATTTTAAATATAGCGTGTCGATAAAAGTGGCGATTGCTACATATTCGTAAGAAAAATTCATCGGTATGTAAGGGCTTTAAAGCGTAAATATTAAAAACAAGTATGTTTAAAAACCTTCTTGAAAGAAAACTTTACCTAGGCTGGCAAATATTGTTATTCATTTAACGCAATTTACTAACCTATTTGAATTTTCAGATTATTAAGGGGACTTGTTACTAAATATCCTGCTAAAACTATCAATACTCCGCCAAACATTGTTCCAGTAGTTAATGTCTGGCCTAAAATTATTGATCCAAATATTGCTGCACTTAGTGGCTCAAAGTATGTTAAAATTACTACTTTTTGGACTTCAATTAATCCTGAGCCATGAAAATATATCGTTACTGCAAAAGCTGTATTTAAAGCCCATTAAAATTAATAATGATGCAAACGATTTTTCTATATGAATATTACTTATTAAAATTATTAGTAATAAAAACATTGATGCGAATATGTAAGTATATTAAGCTAAAATATAGAAAACTTTTTAGATAATAGAATAGCGATAGCATAGCAAAGACCAGATAAAAATCCATAGAGTATACCGAATAAATTCATATTTTCTCCATAGAGTTGTTCATAAAATATCAGTAGAACTCCAGTTATGGATAGTAAAAGAAATCACAGTAACTTTTTTATTTTTTCTTTTTAAGAATAATGGAGGCTAAAATAGCTACAAATATTGGTGCTAGGTAATTCAAGAGAACAGAAATTGCTATAGGTATCAACTTCATAGAAGAGAATAAAAAGGCCCAACCTAAAGAATTCACAATTCCATTAGAGAGTAGCATTTTCCATTCTTTAGTTGCTTTTATGAGTTCATTTCTTTTAAAAAATAATATTACTGGTAGTAGAATTAATGTAGCGAAGAATGTTCTATAAAAAGCAATAATGATAGCATCAACTGGAACAATGCTAACGATTACACCATTTAATCCCCAAATAATCGCTGCGATGCTTATTAAAGCAAAACCAATAAATTTATTTAATCTCTCAATCACTGTACTTCTCCTACTTATGATTTCTCACAATTATCGATTTTTATTTATCTCTTTTTATTCCGCATACAAGGTTTAATTTACTTTTATCATTGATTTAAGCGATATTTTAAGCTAAAAAACTAATTCTTGTTTGTTTTCTTCTTCTTACAAAAATTAAAGCCAACATCATTCCTGTTATAAAACCACCTATATGAGCCCAGTACGCGATTTCACTTTCTATTCCAAAAAATCCATAAAACCATTGCATCATGAACCAAAAAGCTAAAAATACAATAGCCGGTATCAACACTATTCTTGGCCATATAAAAAACACTACTGAAAGAATTTTTGCTCTTGGATAAAGTACAATATAGGCTCCTAATATTCCTGAAATCGCTCCTGAAGCACCAAGAGTGCCTATAGTAAGTTCTAAAGGATTTGTAATACTTATTATATGCGTGAAGGATGCTACGAGTCCACAAGAAATGTAAAAGATTAAACAGCCAGCATGACCAAAAGCATCTTCAACATTATCGCCAAAAATATAAAGATATAACATATTTCCGAACAAATGAGCCCAATTACCGTGCATAAACATTGATGTAAATAATGTGTAAAGCCGTTTTCCATGTATTATTTCGTTAGGGATCATTACAAAATTTTGCTCCATAAAATTAGCAAGACTATTGTCTATAAAGATGTTCATCAATGAAAGCCAATAAAAAGTGAATACAATCACGTTTATGGTTAATAATAAGCGAGTTAAGTATGGAGTTGTAATAGATTTGTTTTCATCTCTTATCGGGAGCAAAGCAGTTTCACTTTTGCTTATTGCAACTCAATAGAAATATTTTTATTTTTCGATTAATTTTTAAAATATGATAAACTATGCATGAAGAATTATTTAACTTAGGATTTATTCTAATATTTATGGGATTTATGTTTTGCTTCTTAGCAATTATCCTATTAATAATCAAGAGTAAGGATTCTAAAGCTTCTATAAAAGGAGGGGGAGCCATCTTAATCGGACCAATTCCAATAGTATTTGGCACTAATAAAGAAATGCTTAAAATTGCAATCATTTTAGCAATTGTTATAATTGTTGTTTTTGCTTTAATGAGCTTTCAAGCATTCTTTAAGTAGAAGGTGAGAAGCTAATGGTTAAGCTTTGTGAAATTTGTAGACATAAGAATGCCATGTATGTATGTAAAAATTGTGGAAAAGAAGTTTGTAATGAATGCTTTAACGTAGATTTTTGGGCATGCTCAAAATGTTATGAACTAGAAGCTTATCAAAAAGGATTTCAAAAATTTGATTCTCTTAGTAATACTTTCTTTAAATTTTTCATATTGGGTTTTATCATGATTTTTATTGGAATTGTACTAATTATGCTAAGCTCGCTTACTTTTAAGGATAGCTTAACTGGAGGAATCACACTCATAATAGGACCTATACCAATTCTTTTAGGGTTTGGCCCATATTCTCAATTACTTCTTTTATTTGCAATGTTGCTCACAATAATCATATTGATCGTATTTTTAATTCCACGTATTAAAATCTAGGCCAAATTTACAAATTATTTTAACTTTTTCAATAAAGTCAATGCACTTAGTTCAAGCGAAACTGTATATAAAATTATAATCTCTAATGGTATAAGCATATCAATGAAAAACCCAAATATGGCTCCACTAATTATAAAACCTATGCCATAAACTGTATTAAAAATTCCATAAGCTGTTCCACGTAACTCTATAGGAGCAAAGTGCGATACTGCTGCTCTATAAATGGATTCTTGCATTCCTAAAATAACTCCATAAATAACACATGCTATTACAAGCGTTTCTAAGCTAATACTTCCTAAAGCGAAAATTGGAGGAAAAATCGAAAGTATAAATGGTAAAGCAAGTATTTTTATTCCATAGTTATCATAAATTACTCCTGAGATTAGTGCGCTTGGGGCATCGATCAATTGTGTTAAAGCAAAAAGAAGTGGAACAATCCATTGTTGGTTTATTGGTTGCAACATTGAAGATGCTTTATAAAGTATAAGCGAAATTGGAATAAGCCCTAAAACGTTTAGCGTTACAGCAAAAGTGTAATAATGAAATTCTTTATTAAACTTTTTCTTTAATCTCTTTTCTTTTTGTTCTTCCTTAGAAACTTTTCTTTTAAGTTTAGCATATATGAAAAAAAGTGCTATTAAAAGAATAACGTAAGGAAAAAACATTAAAGTAAATGCTATAAAATAGTTATTCATTGTAAAAAACATTGTTGCTGCTATAATAATTGGTCCCAATACTGCACCAACTTGATCAAGAAATTCATGAATTCCAAAAGCTTTTCCAATTCCAACTCCTTTGCTTACAAAAGACATTATCGCATCTCTTGCTGGAGCCCTTATTGCTTTTCCTACCCTTTCAATTATAATAAGCAATGCTACTATTTGCCAACTTTTAAAAATTCCAAGCAAAGGTATTGCTACAATAAGCCCATAACCCAAAAACATAAATTCCCAATAAGCTTTTTTTGTATCAGTCAAGTAACCGCTAACCAGCCTTAAAGCATAGCCTATAAGATCACCAAATCCTGAAATAAAACCTACCATAAATGCTGAAGCTCCTAACATTCTTAAATAATCAGGTATAACCCCTCTACTCCCCTCATACACAATATCTCCCATCATGCTTACACAGCCAATCAATAGTATAGTTACACAAACCGAAGAACTTTTTAGTTTATGGAT
>JAVZFM010000039.1:0-11926 GCA_038872815.1 Bathyarchaeia archaeon | reverse complement strand
AACTCAAAACAGGAATACTAAACCCTATTTCAGAGACACCCCCTCCATCTTATTTAATATACCTCCTGCAAAAGTTGTTTCCATTTTATAAAGCAACACCGTTTGGAACCATATCCTATATGGAGTTTATTTTAAAATTGCTCATATTTTTAACTCCATATATCGTTACAACTTCGATTATATGTACACCTTGGGCTTTGTTGAGGCGTAGGAAACTTAACATCAGAACTGGAGTAATTATTTTTTTAACCCTTTGGATTCTAATTCCATTAATCGCTTGCTTGGTTCTAACTAGGGATGTTAGGTACTTCTTGCCCAGTGCACTACCTACTTTTATTCTATCAGCATGGTGGATAAGGGCTGTTAAGCCTAACTTAAGCAGGGCTTACAAAGTTTCGGTAATTGGCTCCATGTTAACGTTTCTTCTACTTTCTTACAATATCGCCAACCAGAGTTATGCAGGCATCTCAGAAATTAAACAGGCGGTTGAGACGCACAATATTCCACATGAAAAAATTCTAACAAATTACTGGCTTGTTAGATACATGTTTCCCGAAAGTGATGTTCTGGTCTTAACAAATTTTATTGAGAACAATTTTAATTCATTAAATTTTAGAGATTATAATTCTGTAATAATTTGGCATCATAATAGAGGGAGCGTTCCTCAACCATCGTTGGAGATAGTCAATGCCCTTAAATCGAATTATAGTAAATGTGTGAGGATGGGCTCAAACTTCTCTTATATAGAGATTTTTTATTAATCATTTAATCGTAAAGAGATGAATTTCAATGAGGATTTTGCTTGTTACACCTTTTTACCCACCAGATATTGGGGGTATTGCCTACCATGTTTTTAATATTGCTAAAATTCTTTCAAAAAAGCATAAAGTAATAGTTGTAAAGAATGATTCTGTATCTAATGTGTCTAGCGGAAATGGAATAAAAATCGTAAAGATTTTATCTAAAACTCCTCCTCCACTTCCATTTCAAACATTATCCAGCTTTAGAATTCCCATACTTGTTGATGGATTAAAGGAAATAATTAAGCAAGCTGATGTAGTTCACGTGCATGGACATCATTATCCAATAACTTGGCTTTCATTGTTCTATGCTAAAAAATTCGATAAGCCGACAGTGTTAACGCTTCATGGAATGTATGCATTAAACCCACAAGTTGCTGAAGGGAAGACGTTCTTGGAGGAGACTTTCAATAAAACTATATTCAAACTAATATTAAACAGGACGGATTCGGTAATTGGCTTATCTAAAACCATTGTGAATTATGCAAAAAAATACGGCTCAAAAAGGTCCAAGTATTACGTAATCCCTAATGGCGTTGACCTAGATTTATATAACGGAAGCCTGCATAAAAAAATGGATTATAGACTTAAGTACGGCTTACCTGTAGATAATGTAGTAATTCTTTTTAGAGGGCGGTTCAATTATGTAAAGGGAGTTATGGAGGCAGCTTATGCAGCTAGATATGTAACGAAGCATTGGTCTAACGTATTTTTCATATTTGTTGGAGATGGACCGTTAAAAAATTTGATTAAAAAAATTTTAAACGGATTAAAAAACGTTAAGATTTATGATTGGGCGTCTACAGCTGCGATCCATGAATTATATATAGCCTCAGATATTTACCTTATTCCCTCTAAATGGGAGGCCCTTCCTATAACACTAATAGAGGCTATGGCTGCTAGATTATACATTATTTCAACAAAAGTGGGAGGAATTCCAGATGTTTTGGAGGGTTATCCTCGAAAAGTATTTATAGCAAGTTTTGATCCAAAAGCAATCGTTGAGGCGCTAGAAAAGGCCTTGAATAAAACTTGTGCTACAAATGTTACTATTGATTTACGTAGATGTTTAAAGCAGTTTAACTGGAGAAGTATAGTGCATACGATCGAGAATGTATACAATGAAACTATTTTAAGATTATCAAAAGTGGTGTCTAAAAGTGAGTAGATTACTGATCTTATCATATCTTGACTTTCCATTTTACGCTGGATTATCAAGAAGAGTAGAGGGGTTAATTAAAATATTGTCATCAAGAGGTATCAATCCAATAATTATTTCACCAATATTTAGATTAAATAGACCCCTACCTCATAAATATAATGTAATTTATATTGACCTTAGAAAGCTTATAAGGATTCCACTTAATGCCAATATTTTAAAATTAGTAGCCATTGGTATATTTTCACTCGTCTCTTTAATTTACATTATAAAGTTAAAACTAAATAATTGCTTAAGCATTATACAATACGAGTCAATGTATAGCTTCGCACCTGCATTAATCGCAAAACTTATTTTTAATATAAAAATATTAGGTGATGATATTACCTTTTTAATTAAGAAAAAATTTTTCAATAAAGTCTTTGAAGCATTTGTTCTTAAGTATAGTGACTACATAATCGTTGCAAGTCCTGAGGCGTATAGCTACGTAAGTAACTTGAGGAACAGGACTTTACTGATCCCAAATGGAGTAACAATAAGTGAATTTAAGTTTTCCGAGAAAATATTTCATAGAATAATTTTTGTAGGATCTTTATCATACAGGGAGAACATAAACGCTATAAAGGCTATAATTACTATCTCAAAAACGCTTAAAAAGGAAGGAGTAGACTATGAAATTTTAATTATTGGAGGCCCTCAAAATAGAATATTTATGGGGGGAATCGATCAAAATATAAAATTTCTAGGTTTCGTCGAGCAAGAGGAATACACCAAAATATTAAAGTCTTGTTATATAGGCCTACTACCATTCTTCCAAAAGTATGAACTTGGAGGACAGCGGATAAAGGCATTGGAGTATTTTTCCCTAGGGATTTTAACCATTTCAACGCTTGAAGGTGTAAGAGGAATTAGAGGCTTAAACCCTAATAAACACTTTATAAAAGTTTCTTCTATAGACGAAATGAGTTACAAGTTAGTGAAGGTGTTGAAAGATCCTGAAAAATACTTAAAAATAGCAAAGAATGGATATAGATTTATAATAAGGAACTACGCTTGGAGTATGACAACCCGCCAATATGGGCAATTAATTGAGTCCCTACTATCTTCATCATTATACGAAAATTGAGGGGGGATATTTAATGGAAGAAAGCTGTAAAAAGCCTCTCCACCCCCCATCGGTTTCTGTAATAGTTATTACATTAGGTAGAAGTAAAATATTTCAAGAATGTCTATATTCTTTATTAACGCAAACTTACGATAACTATGAAGTCATAATTGTATCAGATGATCCTCAACTTAAACTTCCTGAAGATTTATATTTAAAGGACAATGTGAAGATTATTTACAATAAAAGAAGAATTGGGATAGGCAAGGCTAGAAATATAGGAATTAAAAGCTCTCACGGAGAAATAGTTGCATTTATAGATGACGATGCAATCCCTGAATATGATTGGATAACAAAATTGATTAAATGTTTTAATGAAGGAGCTGATGCCGTGTTTGGAAAAGTAGTTCCCAGAAGCTCTAATCTTTCTAAACCTATAAAATTATTATCAGAATTATACTCTAGCATGGTAGGTTGTAACATGGCCTTTCAAAAGGATGCATTAATTAAAGTAGGGTTATTCAATGAAAAAATTGATTATGGAGGAGATGAAGATGAAATTGTATCTCGATTGATTAAACATGGATATAAAGTTAAAATATGCAAGTATGCAATAGTTAAGCATGATTTCTCCAAAAATTACGTTAATCTTTTCTGGAAAACATATAAGGGAGGACTAAATGCGCACCTGCTTAAGGAATATAAACGGGCTCCAATATTGAGCCGTAGAAAACTTATAAAAACTTTGCTTATTCAAAAAGAGTTTAATACGTTCATTATATTTTTACTTCTATTCATAATTAGAAGAATCGGTATACTCGTTGGAAAGATAAGGTTTTGGAAACTATATTAAAGAAATGGCTTTGATCACTTATGTTAGCTCAAATGTTTATATCGTCTAAATATCCAATGAATGCGTTGCTTAGACTAAACCCCTCCTATGAAAATGTAGGGGACCTAGCGATAAACAGATATGAGATAAGATTTCTCCTTAAAAATGAACATATCCATAAAGTATTTTTAGTAACACCTCAACTTTTCTTTAAAGGTTCAATAAACGCAGAGAAAAGCTTTATTGAAAAATCTGTTTTAAGGATTAATGATGTTCCAAAAGGTAAGGAAGTTTTGATTTTCAGAGATATTTTTGACCTTCCGCACTGTAAAGTAAGATGGATGAAATGGCTTAAGGTTTTAATTTATCTTCAAAAATTGTTTTGCTACATTTTTGTACAAATGTTTGCAATCGCATTTAGATTGGGAAATCTCTTTATTAAGAGCGACAACAATCTACTTCGACTCAGCGGAGCTGTTGCTATCTCGGACGTTGTTTTATTCTCTGGAGGAGGGTATTTAAATGATTATTGGTGGCCCGGTCACCTGCCTTCAATGTTGCTACTTACTTTGTTTTCGAAGTTACGTAAAAGGCATGTTATTGTGTTTCCATCAACGATCGGCCCTATTAGTTCTTTGATGGTAAAGCTGATAATTCGGATTCTATTTAAATTCGTTGATGTGATTTATGTTAGGGAGGTTTTTAGTGAAAAATTTCTGAAGGCATCTTTAAAGGTTGCTAGTGATAAGGTGGTTAAACAGGAGGATTGTGGAATTCAACTATTGCGCGAAACATTTAATAAAAACTTTATGAGCGGGATACATGAAAATGTTTTATGTGTAAATTTAAGGCCATATGGTAAATCAAAGAGTAGGTATGTTTATGTTATGGAAAGAATATTGGATAGGATTTTTCAAAGTGAACAGTATGGGCTGAATGAAATAAAAATGATTGTGATGGATAAGTCAGAAATTCCATTTTACGATAAACTCATTAAGAGGATAAGTAATTATTGCAATGTTAATGTGTATAGGCCATACACGTATGAAGAGGCCGCGTTAATGTGCAGCGATTGCAAAGCCTTTATCGGAACAAGCTTTCATTTCTTAATGTTAGCAAAATTTTTTAATAAACCAGCTATAGGTATAATTCCGGACAAATATTACGCTGTTAAGTTAAGAGGTCTCAAAGAAGATTTTGATAAACTCGTCCTTTTAAATATGGATAAGGATTCCTTTCAATATCTTGAAAAGTTTTCGTTTAAATTTCTTAAATAAGCAAAAGAAGGTGACATTTATGCCTTTAAACGTTACCGTTGAAAATTATAAAGTTATTAAACCTAACCGTATATCATATGATTTAGTTATTCCCCAAAAGCTTAAGAAATATTTTAGAGATTGCTCATTATATGTCGATTATGATGTCGACGTAAAGGACGTGGATACTGGAGTTCTTTACATCCCCATTGTAGCCGTTATGGCTCCTATTTCTTGGGCTATTGGATTTGATCTACACGTCCCCATCTTAGATGAAAATTTCTTTAATTCTCTAAGAAACGTAGGTGAAATCTTTAAGAAATATTATCCAAAATTGCACAGCAACGTTAAAATAGTCCCTAAAGCGCTCAGTCATATTAAAGGGAAGTTTATTGGGAGGAAGTTCGCTCTTCTTTTTAGTGGCGGTGTAGACTCTACGTACTCGCTTATCATGCGTTTAAGTGAAAAGCCAAATTTAATCACAATCCTCGATCTTGACTTTTCCAGTTCCCCAAGAACTGGCATTATTAAAATGGTGAAAAATAGTTGCAGTAACATCGCGTTAAGGCATAGGTTGGAAATAAATTTCATAAGAACAAATTTAAGAAGGTTCGTGAATGAAAGCCGTTTAGAATTAGAGTTCGGAGTTAATTTTACAGAATCTTGGTGGGGTGGGTATGCACACACCATTAATATGGTAGGATTAGTTGCTCCATTAACTATTCGTAAAAATATTAATGTACTGCTTGTATCCAGCACCCATTCAAAGGAATTCAGGCTACCTTGGGCCGATTTATTCCTCATGAATAGTGTGGTAAAATATGGGTTTACAGAAGTCGTTCTCACAGATCATTCTCTCAGCAGATTCCAGAAAATAATGGGGCTAAAGGATTACATCCGTAGAAATGGTCCTATTCACATTCGAGTATGTTGGAGGCGCCCTGAAACGTTCAATTGTAATGAATGTGAAAAATGTATTAGAACGATCATCGCCCTCATAATTGCGGGAATAAATCCTGAAGAGGTAGGCTTCAAACTTGGTAATCCCGGGATTTTTTTAATTAACGTTAAGAATAGGCTCAAAACCGCCATTTTCGATGAAAACTCCACCTACTTCTGGCGCGACCTTCAAAAACATGTGCCTGAAAACCTTGAAAATTACCCTCCTTACATTAGGGATTTTCTAACAAAGTTTAAAGATTACCGTATTATAGAAAGGAAAAGAATAGGGGTCATCATTAAGAAGCTTCTTTTGAGACTCTGCCTTCCATTACATAAGCCACTAAAGACTTTAAGCCGAAAATTAAAGCTCCAACCAAATGCTTTTTTCCTATAACTCTTAGGGCTAGGGAGAAATAAGCCTGCTGAAGCCTTTAAACTAAGGCGTAGAAGCGGTGCCAGATCTACCTTTAAACGCTTTATAGCTTACAACTGGGATTAACGTTATTTCACTCTTGCGTTCGCAAACAATAAGCCTACCCTCTTTGATATTTTCCCTAACCGATTTAGGAAGCACTATGCGACCATACTTTTCAACTTTAGCAGACAAAATTTTGCTTTACCGACAAACAATAATATGGTTGACAAATACAAGCTTATTGTTGAACTCATCTCTAAACTCCATATCTTAAGTGTATTATTATGCATGCTATGGTTATAAAGGCTTTATAAGTTATCGCTAGCTTCTCATATAAAGTTTCCATCAAGCGTAAAGGCTTAAGGAATGGGAATTTGGCCAAGCTATATTGGTGGATAAAAACCTTGTTCAACGGTAATTAAAGCATTCATTAATAAATGTTTTTTAATTTCCTTCACAGTAAGTTTTATGGCATTCGCACTAGAATATTTTGGTTTCCAACCTAAATTTTTCAGCTTATCGATTGAAAGATGCATATTCTTCACATCGCCAAGCCATCCTCATCCCTCATCAACTCCGCCGGTAAAGGAAAGCTTAACATTTTGAAGCCCCAATTCCTTAATGATAATTTTAGCAATCTCATTAACTGTAATTTGATCTTCAGAGCCTATGTTATATATGCCAATTCTATCCGTAGAATTTAGAAAGTTAATAGTTGCACAAGTAATTGCCTCTATACAATCGTGGATGTGGAGGTAGGATTTCTTTTGTAAACCATCTCCAAGGATTTCAAGTCTCTTAGATTACTTCTCAGTTTTTTAATGAAATCTATTATTACACCATCTTGGCTCTAGGGCCAACAATATTGGCTAATCCAAGAATTAATCCTCTTAAGCCAAAAGTGTAAGCATAGGAGCAAATTAAGGCTTCACATCCAAGCTTTGAAGCTCCATAAGTCGATATTGGAATTAAGGCTCCATAATTTTCAGGAGTCGGTATTGTAGATGCTTCACCGTAAACAGTAGACGTTGAAGCAAAAACTATTGTTTTTGCCTTTTCGCTTACTCTCATGGCTTCCAACAAATTAAAGGTTGCTCTTAAATTTTCGTTAAAATGAATGCTAGGCTTTGTTTCGCCAACCTTAACTTCAGGATTATCCGCGAAATGAAAAACCAATTCAATATCTTTAACCACATTTTTTGGCTATATCTGCCCTTTTTAAATCCCCTTTAATAAACTTGAATTTAGAATTACTAAGCCATTGCCTAACATTCTCCAAGCTACCACTACTTAAATTATCCAAAACCTTAACCTCGTAACCTTCCTTCATAAGCTTATCCACTAAATAGCTACCGATAAAAAGATCCACCAGTTACTAATACTTTACGCATAAGCAGTCCTATCAATATTTTTAACCTTAATGTTTATTAAACTCATCCCAAAGCTAAAATAAATTTTATTTTTATAGAAAGTACCTCTTCCAGCATGCGTCTGCCTTTAAAACTCGATTATTAAGGCTTTAAATTCAAACAAGCCCTACAAAGCCATTAATATTCTTACGAAATTCTTAATTTCGTTAGATAAAGAGGTTAATTGAGCACATTGGATAGAGGACTGTAGTAATCAGATAAAGTAGACGCGATCTGGAAGAGAAGCGTTTGCTCTATGTTGTGGTGTTATTAAATTCATATTGACTAGAACTTATAGTCAGAGGACTAGGGGAGCAATAGGGATAGTTGAAGAGGAGAATAAGGGGAGATTATTTACAATGAATGGGAATAATGTAATAAATTGGAGTTGAAGATGGATATTAACATTAGAAAATATTGTATATTTCCTCACTTAGAACTACTTAAAGGAAGATTAAGGTATATGCTAATCCTCCGTATTCACCATTTTCTCCCTCTTCATTATCCCTATACTAGCATTACATAATCCCCAATTATCCTTATATAGCCCCTGCACTATCTTATACAGTGATGTAAATTGGAAAAAATCATAGCAGAGCTTCATAAGCTTAGTAAAATAAAGCCTCTTTCTAAAGAGAAGTTAGAAAGGGCTAAGGAGCTTATGGTTAAGCTTAGGGAGATGGGTTTCACTAACGAGGAAATCAGCGTATTAACCGATGGAGGATGGAGCGAGCCTACAGTTAAACTTTATACTAGAGGCTCTAATGTTTTAGATCCAAATCCTAAAAAAAGAAGTCTAGAACTGCTTAGAGAAATGAGCGATAAAGGTTTAACCTTAAATGATGTGGAAAATACTCTTGCGTTGCAAAAACTCATTGAAACGAAGCATTTAACAATCGATCGCATTCTCGAATTCATATCACAAGTGGAAGAGGCTAAAGTAGTTATGAAGGATCTTGTTGAAGCTTACCAAAACCTTAAAAAAGTTGGCTTAACAATCGAGCATGTGAGCTTGCTATTATCATATAAATCGTCTCTTGACTCATTTGGAATTACTATAGATATGCTAGAGCGTTTTTGCAAGGTTACTGAGAAATATGGAAGTTCTGGTGAAGTTCTGAAAGCTTTAGAATCATACGGCAATTTATTCTCACTTAACAATGAGTTATCTAAGCTGAAAAGTGAAAAGTTAAGGCTTGAAACAGAGATTAATGATTTGAGGGAGAGTGCTTCAAGACTGCAGGAAGAGAGGGATAAGGTTCAAGAAGAGCTAAAGCTTTACAACGAGCTTAAGAAAGAAGGATTTGCCCTTGATGTTCTTAAGAATCTTAAAGATTTATCCAGTAAGTATGGAGGCGTTAAGCAGGTTTTAACAGCTATGGGTAAGTATGCAGAGTTAAAGGAGATAGAATAGGAGCTTTCCAATAAGAAGAGGAAATTAGGAGTAGTTGAGATAGATCTGAAGAAGCTTAACGCAGATTATGCTCATCTACAGACGTCAATAAAAATGTGCAACAATTTGCTCTATAAACATAAGTTTGGCATATTGGCTATAGAAAGGCTTTATGATGTTGCTAAAAGGTATGGTGAGCCTCTTGAAGTCTTTAAAGCGATCGAGAAATATGGTGAACTCAAAGCTTTGGAAAGCGATATCGAGAAGCTTATGGCTAAGAAGAATGAGCTTAATGCTAAAGTAAAAGAGTTGGAGAGTAAAGTTGAGGAATTGAGGAGCATTATGGCAGAGTTAAAATATTCTATATCTGAGATGCTTAATGCCATTGCAAAAGAGGCTAAGGAAAGTGTGAAATCTATAACCGCGGAGTTCATGAAGACTATAGAGGCTATTAAATCAAAATATGAAGAATATGCTAAAAGATATGGAGAGCTTAAAGCTGAAGCAGGAAAGCTTGAAGAAGAGTTAATACTTGCTGAAGCAATTCAAAGCATAATCAAATACCCTACTGAAGCTAAAAATTTACCTCTAGACCTTGATTTGATAATGCTTAAAGCAATAATTCAACATTGTAAAGTGAAGGGAGTGAATCCTAAAGTTAAAGCTGGAGACGTAATTTCCAAAAAATACTATGGCATAAGCTCCTATACAGATGTTGAGCTGCTTGACCTACTCGATTGGGCAAGCGAAGGTTTAACATCAGCTTTAGAAGCGAAAGCAGAAAGCACATGAGTTAATGTAAAATGCTGGAATCAAAGGTAAAGCTTTATAGAAAGGCTAAGGCCTAACTATAGCTTTTTTGATTTAAAGCTGGAAATCGAGCTTTAAGTGAAAAGAAAGTGAGCCTAGAGAAGATTAAACAGCATATTAAGGAGCTTGAAGCCATAAAATACTACGATAAAGTTAAGGCTGAAAGGGATTCTTTGTTAGCGATAGTTAAGGAGCTTGAGACAAAACTTTCATTAGAAAAGGAAAAAGTGGAGAAGCTACTTCAAGCGAAAATGAATATTGAAGAGCAATTTAAGGCAAAGAGTGAAGAAATCGATGTTTTAAGGAAGCAACTAGAAACTAAGGAAGTTGAAAGACTTAAGGAGGATTTGCAGCGATTTAAATCAAGGATAGATGAGCTTGAAAGTTTAAAGGCTTTAATTGAAGGCAAAAGTTTGAAGGAGGTTGAAGAAGAATTTCTTAAAGCTAAAGAAGAGGAAATCAAAAAACTTGCCTATGAACAGTAAGCAAAATTGGGTGAAGTTGGAGAAGCCTAAAGAAGTTTCAAACGAAGCCATAAAATTGCTTGAGCATATAGTTGAAGTGTTAAGCAATCCTGAACCACGCTATTTTTTAAAGGAGATTGCAGATGCAGGCCTACCTGATAAGGTTAAAGCCATAATCACATCTGAAATAGATAAAAAGCTTGATGCAGAATTCCATAAAAAAGTTGAGGAGAGAGCTGAGCAAATATCGCAGGAAAAACTTAACTACAAGATGAAGGTTGAATGGCATAAGTGGTATAAAAGCTATGTGGAACCACGGATACTTGAGCTTGAATTAAAACTCATAAATAACGCAATAGCTATGCTTAGAGGTCCATGGCCTATAACATGCGATAAATGCTGTGCAAAGTTTGAAATAGAATTAACTTCTGAAGAAATAGAGGAAATTCTTAAGCGAGGCTATATAGAAGTTGAATGCCAAAATCCAAGTTGCATAAACGTTTCTCTCTTCAAGAAACATAGAATTAGAATAGCATTAAGAAACTTCATAGAATCCTATATTCCACAAACTGAATGAAGTATTTAAGGGCTATAGCCAATGAAGACTGAATAATTAAAGATTGCTTGATAGAGCCTAGAGTAAAAAGTGAGAATCAAAATGCTTAATGATTTTTAAAGAAGGTTTAGAAAGGCTTTTAAGCTATAATAGCTTTATTGTTTTAGCTATTATGGTTGAATACTATATGAGTGAAGAAGAAATTTTAGCGATTATTAAGCGTCATCCTGAAGTTATAGTTGAGGCTTTAGAAAAAAAGCCTAATGCTTTAACTAGCTTAATGCTTAAATTAGCGCCATGGGATAGATTTGCTACTAAAGAAGATATTAAAATGCTTTTAGAATTTATGGAAAAAAGATTTAACGCGATAGATAAAAGGTTTGAAGAATTAAAAAGCTATAGCGATAAGCGGTTTGAAGATATAAATAAAAGGTTTGAAGATTTAAGAAGCTATTCAGATAAAAGGTTTGAGGATATTAATAAGCGATTTGAAGATATAAATAGGCGTTTTGAGGATGTTAATAGACGTTTTGAGGATATGAATAAAAGGTTTGAAGATTTAACGCGTTATGTAGATAAGCGCATTGGTTTAGTTGAAAAGCTTTTAATAGGCTTTAATATACCAATCTTAGCTGCAGTTATAACAATATTGATAAGGGTATTTTTACTAGGCTTATAAGGACTTAAGGCGTTAAAAGAGATGAATTAGGTTTCTTGGCGGTGAAGTTAAGAGAGATAGCGATTAAAACTATACGCAAAGTTTCTATTGTTAAGAAAGTTGTTGA
>JAVZFM010000038.1:1904-11960 GCA_038872815.1 Bathyarchaeia archaeon | reverse complement strand
ATTTTAACATTTTGAAATTTTGATGAAATTTTCTTTATCCTTTTTAAAGATTTTAAACCTTTAAATCTAGGATAGTTATCGATTATCAAAAGCATTAAACCCACCTTTCATTTTAATATAACTACAAATTAATTAATATTTTGAGGTTAATAGCATGAAGCTTGGGATTTCCACGCTATGTTTTATAAGTAAAAATTTTAACTTTATCTTAAAGTTTTTAGCTGAAAAATTTGATGTTTTATGGGAAATAGTAGATGATGGAGACCATTTTTTAAACGAAGAAAGGATTTTTGAACTAAATAAGCTTCGTAATGATAAAAAAATAGAGTACAGTTTACATGCTCCATACGCTTCAATAAACATTTCAGCAACAAATCCTTTAGTAAGAGAGTATAGCCAAAAGCTTGTACTAAATAGTATTGAGCATGCAAGAAAACTTGAATGCAAATACATTATACTCCATCCTGGAGGAATGGATGTTCTAGCAAGCATAGGCGCTAAAAAGAATGAAATAAAAGAAATAACTTCAAGCTATATTGGGCAAATTGTAGACATATGTCAAGCTCAAGGAATAATGCCTCTTATAGAAAATATGTCAAGCTCAAGAATGCTTCTTAGAAAAACTGAAGAGATCCAAGAATTTATTAATAGTATAAAATCGCTTAAAATAGTCCTCGATATAGGACATGCATTTGTGGTAAATGAACTTGATGATATGCTATTAAAATTGTTCAAAAAAATTGCCTACTTGCATATATCTGATAACGATGGATTATCAGATAAACATTGGCAATTGGATAAAGGAAAAATTCCTTGGAGGAAAATAATTGACTTCTTTAGAATTCATAACTTTGATGGTCCATTAGTCATAGAGAATTTAAATTGGTTTGATGCTAAAGCAAGTTTAACTATATTGAAAAATTACCTTGAATAATTTTAATTATACCTAATCATCTAAAAAGACGAAGCTTGTAACAGTAGGTTTTAATAGCAGTTAATTATTAAAAAATATTATATAATTCTTTATAAAGTCTGTTGGAAGGAAAATAAATTATGAGTAATGAAGTCCAATTAAGAGTTGCCGATGCTAAACAAAGAGATGTAGGACATGGAAAAGTTAGAATAGATAGCGAAGCTATGCAAAAACTTGGAATTACTGCAGGAGATTTCGTTGAAATCCATGGAAAAAGGCTAACTGTTGCTGTTGCATGGCCAGCTTATGCCGAAGATCAGAATCAAGGAATAATAAGAATGGATGGTTTAATTCGTAGAAATGCAGGAGTTGCTATAAACGAGTATGTAATCGTTAAAAAAGCTAACGTTAAGAATGCTCAAACAATAGTTTTTGCTCCAACTGATGTTCGTTTAAGTGTTGATGAAGAATTCACGAACTTCGTTAAAAGAAGGTTTATGGATATGCCTTTTGTAGAAGGCGATATGGTTTTGCTATCAATTTTTGGTAGCGCTGTACCTTTGATTGTTATAAGAATAAGGCCTCATGGACCTGTAAAAATTGCAGAAAACACATTAGTGCAAGTATTAAGCGAGCCTGCTCCAGAGAAAAAAGGAATTCCTATGGTAACCTATGAAGATATAGGAGGTTTACAAGAAGAAATTCAAAGAATACGTGAAATGGTTGAGCTTCCACTTAGACATCCTGAACTTTTCCAAAGGCTTGGAATAGAACCTCCTAGAGGAGTTTTTCTTTATGGCCCTCCAGGATGTGGAAAAACTTTATTGGCTAAAGCTGTTGCAAATGAAAGCGAAGCAAACTTTTATGTAATATCAGGTCCAGAAATAATGAGCAAGTTTTATGGTGAAAGCGAAGCAAGATTAAGAGAAGTATTTCAAAAGGCTCAAGAAAATGCTCCAAGCATTATATTTATCGATGAATTGGATGCCATAGCTCCTAAACGTGAAGAAGTAACTGGAGAAGTTGAAAGAAGAGTTGTAGCTCAATTATTGTCTTTGATGGATGGAATAAGTACTAGAGGAAATATAATAGTTATAGGAGCTACAAATAGACCAAATGCTATAGATCCTGCTTTAAGAAGACCTGGAAGGTTTGATAGAGAAATAGAAATAGGAGTTCCAGATAGGCAAGGAAGGCTTGAAATACTTCAAATCCATACAAGGAATATGCCTTTAGCTAAAGATGTTGACCTTAAGCAATTAGCTGAAATGACTCATGGATATACAGGAGCCGATATAGCAGCTTTATGTAGAGAAGCAGCCATGAAAGCTTTAAGAAGGTACTTGCCTGAAATCAACATTGAAGAAGAAAGGATACCTCCACATATTCTTGAAAAAATGGAAGTTAATATGAATGACTTTCTTCTAGCCTATAGAGAAGTTACTCCGACAGCTATGAGAGAAGTTTTCATAGAAGTTCCAAACGTTACATGGGATGATGTTGGAGATCTCAAAGAGGTTAAACAAGAATTGAAAGAAGCTGTAGAATGGCCAATAAAAAAGCCAGAAGTGTTTAAAAGGCTTGGAATAAAGCCTCCAAAAGGGATATTGCTTTATGGCCCTCCAGGATGTGGAAAAACTTTATTGGCTAAAGCTGTTGCAAATGAAAGCGAAGCGAATTTTATTAGTATTAAAGGTCCAGAAATATTCTCTAAATGGGTTGGAGAATCTGAAAAGGCTATTAGAGAAGTATTTAGAAAAGCAAGAACAGCAGCTCCTGCTATAATATTTTTCGATGAAATAGACGCTATAGTTCCTAGAAGGGGCTCTGGATATGGAGACTCTGGCGTAACTGAAAGGGTTATTAGTCAATTGTTAACTGAGCTTGATGGAATAGAATCTTTAGACAATGTAGTTGTGATCGCCGCAACAAATAGACCAGATATGCTCGATCCAGCTATTTTAAGACCTGGAAGGTTTGATAGGATAATATATGTGCCACCTTTAAATGAAGAAACAAGGCTTGAGGTTTTCAAGATTCATACAAGGAATATGCCTTTAGCTAAAGATGTTGACCTTAAGCAATTAGCTGAAATGACTCCAAATTATTCTGGAGCTGATATAGAAGCTGTTTGTCGTGAAGCTGCTATGATTGCTTTAAGGAAAAACATGGAAGCCAAGGAAGTGATTTTTGAAGACTTTAAGACGGCTTTGAATAAAATCAAGCCAAGCTTAACTTCTGAGATGGAAAATTGGTACCAGAACTTCTTTAAAAGATTTAGAAAAGAGCGTACCACTGTTCCTGCTACATGGGCTTAGAGGAGATTGAATGAAAAAAGTTTGGCATCAACAACCTTTCCATATCGCTTTAATCGAAACCTTAGAGAAAAAAGGGGCTATGAATGATATTGAGCTTTATGAAGAATTAAGCAAAACTTTTAATGGAATAAGCTATGAAAAATTGAATAAAACTTTAATGAAGCTTGAAATCAAAGGAATAATCAGGGTTACTAGGCTAATGAAAGGAAAAAAAAGAGTTGAATTAATAAAGTCTTAGCAATTTAATGCCTAAAAAAAGCAAACTCAAATTTAACTTCATATTTTTTACAAATATTTTCTATAAGCTTTTCTATTCTTTTAAAATAAACTTTATTGCTTAAAAGCCTAGGTAGCACTTCAATTAACTTTGAATTTTCTTCTTCTAAAAAAGGCTTTAACCTTTCCATTACAAAGGGTTTTATGTTTAACTTATCATAAAGTAAACCGCTATTGGTTTTTTTTGCAAGCATTATTATTTTTTCAACATTTTCTTCATTGTCATTTATTCCTGGAATTATTGGACCAAAAAATATCCATGTTTTTATATTCTTCTTAGAGAGCTCTTCAAGAGCTTTAGCTCTATAACTTGGACTTGATGCGTTTGGTTCTAATTTCTTTGCTAACCAATCATCCATTGTAGTTATGGTAAATCCAACATCAAAGCTAGGTTTGCTTATAACATCCAAATCTCTTAATATTAACGATGATTTAGTTTGTATAGAAACTGGAAATCCATGATTGAATAAAAGCTTTAAGCATTCTTTAGTAATTTGAAGCTTTTTTTCTAAAGGCTGGTAAGGATCTGTAACAGTACTAACACCAACAACTCCTTTTTGCTTCCTTAATAAATCTTTCCTTAATATTTCTAAAATATTTGTTTTTACTTTAACAAATTTTCCCCATTTTAAAGCCAACTCTTTATCATGAAAAACTGATGGGACATAACAATATAAACAACTATGCTCGCATCCAAAGTAAGGATTTAAAGAATAATCTAAACCAGGAAGTAAGCTTTTTGAAAGAGCTGTTTTGCATTTTATATAAGAGTAATTCATGTTAATCAGTTAAAAAAATCTTTTATCTTTTTTTGGATCAAAGCTTGTTTAAGCAATTTGCTATTTTCAATCCATGTTTTAACATGAATTTTTAACCTTTTATTTATATATCTTAAAACACTTTCAAGACTGTTGAAAATGACTGGGGTTTTTTTTAAAGCCTCTCTAATGCTCTCTCTAACGTTCCAAACACCAACTGGTAAAGCATAGCCTGGATAGATTTCCCTTAAAGCTAGAACTTTAGCTTGCCCTCTTTCTTCATTCAATTTTTCAGCTACAGCTAATCTAGCTGAGTAATAACAGCCCCCTACATCGGGATAAGTATTTCTTCCATAATAGCCTTCATAATCTCCCATAATTTCAGGATTTGTTCCTTTAATGTTCCAAGTAGTTCCTGGAAACCAAGCTTCAATCCACTCAAAACTCCATTTTTCAGGAATAAAGATTATTATAAATAGATTATCAATATTTATGAACGAATAAACCCTATACTCGCTTATAACACTACAATTTTTTATTTGCTCAATTAAGTAAGAAGAAATTAAGCTATCAACAGCTGTTATGCTCCACCTTGTTGGAACGAATTTTCTATAAGGCGCTAAACCAAATATTCCAGCGCTGAATGCTCTTTGAATTTTTGTTACAAGAACTCCATTTTTATATAAAGAAATTACAGCCTCCGATGCTTTCAAATCTTTATCATAAAAAGCTTTTTCGATTCTATGATCAACTTTAATGTTTGATGAGGTTTTAAAGTACTCTAAAGGAGCTGAAGGCCCAAAAGGTTGAGAATCATCATCTAAAGCTATTACACCCCTCGGCTTTTTCTTAAAATAAGCCTCAGAATCGATTGATTTAACTCCCATAGCTAACTCTTGCAATAGCTCTATAAGTTTCCCACCTTTAGATGCATCATAAATATTAGCTAAAAATTTTCCCCTAATCAATGAATATCGGTAATCTATTATCTCAGGAATGGATTTTCCTAGCCATAGTTCAGGTGTATCAAGTATTTCAGTATCCCCTAGAAATGGAGGAATCAAAGGCCCTATGTAAACTTTTGGGTAACCTATTCTACCAACGAATATTCCAGGAGGAGTAGTTCCATGGATTAGTTTAGATTCTAGTAAATGGCTTTTTTTAACTAAGGCTTGAGCTTTAAGAATTATTGGACATTGCAATTTTCCACAAAGCATTTTTCCTCCTTTACAATAAAGGCATAAAGAACCTTTGTTATAATTTTTGAAAAATATATCCTCTAAGCCTTTAGTAGAACTCATTATCCTCTGTTATTGAACTAAGATTTTAAAACTTTTAAACTTTTAGCCATTAAAAACAAAAGCCTTAATGGATTTAGAAGTTTATTTTCTTTTGTAATAGCAATTAAGGATTTGAGTCATTTATGGGCTCCTGTTCCTTTAATCGGTTTTGCAATACTTTTGTACTCAATAAACATTTCTGAAAGCTTTTGAACATCGTTCAATATTTTAGGCGCATTCAAAGTTTTAAATTCATAATTTTCTAAAAGTATTTTTCCATTTGCAATAACATGCATTACTTCTGATCCATTAGTTGCCCATACTAGATTTTCCATTACGTTATCTATTCTAGTAGGTACAAGGTTTGGTTTTGAAAGATCTATTACTACTATGTCTGCATCTTTTCCAGGTTCAAGAGAACCAGAGTTAAAACCAAGCATTTCAGCTGGTTTAATCGTTATCATTTCAAGAACTTCTTGAGCTGGAAGAATTTTTGCATTTTTATTAAAAGCTTTTTGGTATTGTGAAGCAAGACGTGCAGCGTTAAGGATATTTTGATTATCGCTACTTCCTGATCCATCAGTAGAAATAGCTACAGGAATTCCAAGCTCAAGCATTTTTACTATAGGAGGCATACCGGACCCTAGAATTGTATTCGCAAGAGGGTTATGAACTACTTTACAACCTCTTTCCTTTATTATCTCAAGTTCTTTATCGCTAACGTTAACTACATGAGCAAGTATTGTTTTCTCATCTAAAACCCCAACACTATCCAAGTATTCTATAGGAGTAGTTCCATAGGTTTCTATGAACCATTTTGTAGTGTTTGGCTCCTCAGAGGTATGAATGTGGAATAGCATTCCATGCTTGCTTGACCAATCTTTTAATGCTTTTAAAAGTTCTGAGCTATTGGAGAATTCTTGATCAGGTCCAGGAATTATCCTAATCCTTTCTACTTCTGAAAACTTTTTATAATACTCATCTAACCTTTCAATAGCTTTTGAGGCAGGAATATCCAATATTCTTTCATCATAATGTCTATCTTGACTTCCAACAGCAATTACCATTTTTGTTCCAGCAATAGTGTTTGCTTCAACTAATTCTTCAACATGATACTTGTTGAAATTACAATGATGGGTTAAACATGAAGTAATTCCATAGCTAATATCATCGAGTCTTGCTTTCAAGTAAGTTATAAGGTATGGGGATTTTCTAAATTTCTTTTTTAATTCATGAAGTTTTTCATGTAAAAAGCCTGTATATAGATTAACTGCTTCATCAAGCCATGTAGTTAATGGAACGTCTTTTGCAACTCCTATTATAGGAGATTCATGATCATGTCCATGGGCTTTAACGAAACCTGGCATTATTATCCCGTTTATACACGCTATTTCTTCTTCTTTTAAATCCCTTTCTTTTTTGCAACCTAGGATCTTTAATCTATGGCCGAATTCCTTTATTATTTTTTTCCCAACTTCTTTTGAATATTTCCCAACTTCAAGAATTTTATCCCCTTCTATAAGCACATAGCCATCTTCAATTCTTTTGTCTAAACCAAACTTTCGCGAGAAAGGCAAAAGAAATCTTGCTCTAACTAGTTTATACCTAAATTCCATAAATTTTTCAACCTCATACTTTCAATTAAAATTAATTAATTTTATAAACTTTTTTAAAGTTTTGGAAATTTGTTTAGAGAATTTAAACGATCCATAGTTAATCCTTTTAAATTGGACGGTTAATGATTATTTCTGACCATTAAGCCACAAATATAATCGAAGATCTAAAAATAAAGCCTAAGGCTTAAATATATCCCCATCTATTAGAGTAATTTTATGAAAACGCTTTTACATGAAATGACTTCACAAGAGTTTTTAGAAGCTTTAAGTAAAGATCCTATAGTCATAATTCCTTTTGGCTCTATAGAGCAGCATGGCAATCATCTTCCTCTTGGGACAGACTTCTTAATAAGTTATGAAGTTGCTAAAAAAGCTTCTGAAATTCTTTCTAGCGAATTAAGCGTAATCGTTTTACCGCCAGTTTGGATTGGGCTATCCATAGAACATTTAGACTTTCCAGGAACATTAACTTTTTACGAGCCTGAATCATTTATAAGCTTAGTAGTAGATATTTGTAAAAGTTTAAAAAAGCATGGAATAAGAAAAATAGTATTCCTTAATCAACATGGAGGAAATAAAGGTATACTTAGAGGTATACTTCAATCGATTAAAGCTAAAACAGGAAGCTTTGTATTATTTATTCAGTTAGAAAGACTTATTAAAGATGCCATTAAGCGAATAATAGATTCTTCAATAGAGATTCATGCTGGAGAGGTTGAAACTTCTATTATGATGCATTTATTTTCTAGCTTGGTAGATGTAGAAAAAGCAAAAAAAGAACTCCCTGAAAAGTTCATGGAAACTTTATATATAAAGCTTAATAGTGAAAAAGTAGATTTCTCATGGCTAACAAAAGACTTATCCAGTTCTGGTGTAATTGGAGATCCTTTAAAAGCCTCTAAAGAGAAAGGAAAAGAATTGTTCGAGAAAGCTGTAAATGAGTTATGTGAGTTACTAAGAGAGTTTAAACGATTAAAAATAGACTAATTGAGCAAAGTAACATTTATAACTTCTAGATTTTATTATCTATAATGCAGTAATAAAGCGTAGGTAGGACTTGTCCATGGAGGATTTGCCTTACTTTATTGAAATGAGAAGTATCACAAAAAGTTTTCCAGGAGTTTTGGCTCTTGATAACGTTAATTTCAAAGTAAGAAAGGGAGAAATTCATGCATTACTTGGAGAAAACGGAGCTGGAAAAACCACGCTTATGAATATTCTTTATGGCTTGTATAAACCTGATAAAGGAGAGATAATAATAGAGGGAAAAAAAGTAGATATAAAATCTCCAAGAGAAGCCATAAATTTAGGAATAGGAATGGTGCATCAACACTTTACATTAGTTCCCCCATTTACTGTAACAGAGAATGTGATCTTAGGATTAAAATCTGAAAAGGATCCTATTCTAGATCTAAAAAATGCAGAAAAAAAAGTGTTAGAGATTTCAAAAAAATATGACCTTGAAATAGATCCAAAAGCCAAAGTAAGAGAGTTGCCTGTAGGAGTCCAGCAGAGAGTAGAGATAATTAAAGCTCTTTATCGCAACGTTAAACTACTCATTTTAGATGAGCCGACAACAGTTTTAACTCCACAAGAAGTACAATCTTTATTTAAAAACCTTAAGCTAATGGTTGAAAAAGGGCTTACTATTATATTTATTACTCATAAGCTTAATGAGGCGTTAACTGTAAGCGATAGAATAACTGTACTCAGACGTGGAAAACTAATAAACACTGTTAATTCAAAGGATGTTAATGAAAGCGAACTTATTAGAATGATGATTGGTAGAGAGACTTTGCCAAGCCTTCCTAAAGTCGTTACAAAAATGGGTAATGCTATTCTTGAAGTTGAGGATTTGCATGTATTAGATGATAGAGGTTTACCAGCAGTAAATGGATGTACTTTTAAAATACATGAAGGCGAAATCTTAGGGATTGCTGGAGTTGCTGGAAATGGACAAAAAGAATTGGCTGAAGCATTAATGGGATTAAGAAAAGCTATAAAGGGCAAAATAATAATTAACGGAAAAGATTTAACGAATAGATCTACACGAGAAATCATGAAAGCAGGCGCTATATATATTCCTGAAGATAGGCTTGACAATTCTTTGCTTTCAATGTCTGTAGCTGAGAACTTAATTGTTTATAATTATGGTTCTTTTGTTAATAATTATAAGTTTATGGATTACAACAGGATTTATGAGTATTCAAAAAGGTTAATAGAGGAATTCAACATAGTGACTCCAAGTGAAAAAACACCTACTAGAGCGCTTTCAGGCGGAAATCTCCAAAGAATTCTTATAGCAAGAAGCTTTCCTTTAGATTTTAGACTTTTAATTGCTTGTCAACCAACAAGAGGACTTGATATAGCCTCTACAAGTTTTGTTCATCGAAAATTGTTAGAATGTAAAGAAAGAGGCTCTGCTGTTTTGCTTATTTCTGAAAACCTAGATGAAGTTATGGAAATTAGTGATCGTATAGCTGTGATGTTTAAAGGTAAAATAGTTGGCATAGTTCCTAAAGAAGAAGCTAATGAATATGAGATTGGGCTTATGATGACTGGCGCCAAATATGCTTAAACTCTTTTAAATTTTATTTTGATTTACCTTTCTTCTTCTCTTCTATAAGGTATGCCAAGGGCTGCTGGAGGAGTTACTCCTTTGTATATGTAAATAAGCGTTAATATCACGATAATATATGGCATCATCAATAAAAAGTGATATGGAATGGCCCTGTATAGTATCTGAACTTTATAGGCTAAAGCTTCTACAATAGCAAAAAGCAATGAGCCTAAAAAGGTCAAATGAGGAATCCATCTACCAAAAGCCGCTAATTGAAGGGCAATCCATCCTCTTCCACCTGTTATTCCTATGGTAAAGGTTCCTATTTGTGCAAG
>JAVZFM010000038.1:0-1894 GCA_038872815.1 Bathyarchaeia archaeon | reverse complement strand
CCTAATCCATTCAATACTCCAGAAAAAATCAAAGCAAGATAACGGACTAACTCAACATTTATCCCTAAAGTATCGGCTGCTTTTGGATTTTCGCCAACAGCTCTTAGTTTTAATCCATAAGTGGTTTTGAAAATTATTAAATAAATTATCAATACTAACAAGTAGGATATATACACCATTATATTTTGATTAAAAAGTATTGAACCAATTATAGGGATTTCGCTAAGCAATGGTATAGGAACGTTAGGTAAAGTTGCAACAATGGGAAGAGCAGCTCTTACACCAACAAAGATTTTATGTATCAAAGTTGACATTCCTATCCCAAAAATCCAAATCATCATGCCTATAAGTACTTGATCGATTTTAAGCGATATGACCAAATAAGCTTCAAATAATCCCATTATTCCTCCTATTACCATTGCTGTTAAAAAGCCTAAAACATAATCTCCAGTTAAAAGCGTTGCTAAAAAACCAGTAACAGCACCCATTATCATCATGCCTTCAAGACCTATATCAAGTACTCCTGAACGCTGGGCAACTAATTGCCCAAGGCCCAATAAAGTGAAAGGAACACTTAACCTGAACGCTATCTCAAATATTCCAATTATGGGAGAAATTTCCCACGCCATAATTTCCACCTACCTTTAGGTAAATATTCAGGTATAAGTATGCTAATTACCATTATTGCCTGAATTGCATATACAGCGCCAACAGGCATTCCCATTGTACGTTGTAAAGCATCTACTCCAACAAAAATTATGGCTAGGAAAAATGCTGAAAAAGGAATCGCTAGAGGATACGATTTTACAAGTAAAGCTACTATAAGGCCGAAAAAGCCATAGCCTGGAGAGATTCCTCGTACTAAACGGTGGAATACCCCACCAATTTCAGTTGCTCCAGCTAATCCAGCTATTCCCCCACTTAGTAAAGATGTTAACATGATTACTCTAGCTATCTTTATTCCAGCACGCTTAGCTGCCCTTGGATTAACACCAACACTTCTGATTTCATACCCTAAAGTGGTTTTATGAATAACTATGTACGTTATGATGGTAAAGGCTATAGGTATGAAAATTCCAACATGAAGCCAAGTTCCTGGTATGACTGCTGGGAGTTTTAATGCAGGATTAATTGGATAGCTTATTGGTTCAAATCCTACAGGATCTTTCCAAGGACCTGAAACTAGATACTCAACTAAAAGGTATATTATATAGTTAGATAGAATAGTGACAACTACCTCATTTATGCCTAAATAACCTTTTAAAACTCCAGGAATAAATGCCCATAGAGAGCCAAGCGCAAAAGCTACTATAAAACCAATAAGTAAGTGGAGTGGAGCTGGAATTCCACTCAAGAATAGACCTATACCAGTAAAAGCTATTGCTCCTAGATATAGTTGTCCTTCAGCTCCTAAATTCCAGAAATTTGCATAAAGGCCTATTGCAACTGAAATGCCGCATAACCATAGCGGTATAGTCTTTACGAGGGTGCCAGCCAATCTTTCTGAGCCACCGAGAGATGCATGAAACATTGTGATATAGGCTGTAATTGGGTCTTGACCCATAGCTATTATAAAAATAGCGAAAGCAGCTAAAGCAATTGATATTCCACTAGCATATAGCATTAAGTATTTACGAATTACTATCGTCTTTTCACTATGAAGCAAAGTAATTTCCCTCAACATTATACTCAATATTTAAATAACTTACTTTCTTTCTGAATGTATATTTAAAGGTTTGGATTTTAAGAGCTTGGAAAATTAGGGAAACTTTTAACCAGATTAAGCCTATTTTTATTTTGCTATGGTTAAAGTGGTTTTATCTCAATCAATCTTTGATAAGTTTAATCATGTATTGAATTAAAAATTTTCTTAATTCTATTGGCTAAACTCCTT
>JAVZFM010000037.1:0-12021 GCA_038872815.1 Bathyarchaeia archaeon | reverse complement strand
AGTTTTTATTTTTTAGTATTTAAATCTTTGCTATATTAAAATAAACTATTCACTCAAAAAGTTTATACTAATACTCCTTACTATTCTCTTTTGTTAATTACATACTTTAAACCGCTTTGGTTAAGCGAATTCACCCTTCTTTAATAATTCAAAGATAGAATATATGTAATGATCAGCCTTAAAACTCTTCTCATGTAATATTATCCAGCACCAATAAGCTTAACACTAACTACATAGTAGTAGAAATCTGAACTCTCTAAGTAAAGGCAATTCTACCAAAAACTGTTGCTATTTCTACCTGTCCAGAGGTTAACAAAAAGCTCTTTTGATGGTGAAATTAGGTTTTACTCACGATGTTTATCCTCAAAAGTATATAGTTTTCGTTTATGAAGTTTTTAACAATTTCAAATTCTTTATTAAAATAAACCCTTTATATAAATAAAACTGCTATCTAGAGATTTTTCTTGCGAGATGTTGCTTACATCTGTTTAGAGGTTTTTAATTTAAATTAAACTAAGTTATTTATGTAATGTATAGAATATATAGTAAAATTTAAAAACTTTAAATATTCAAATTAAGTTAATATAATCGCTAAGAGTGGTGAATTAATTATGTCTGAAGGTGTTTTTGAAGAGATTAGTGAGGCTATTCAAAGTTTTGAGGAGGAGAAGGTTTTTAATGCTGTTAAAAAGGCTTTAAGTTTAGGTGTTGATCCTACTGAAATTATTGAGAAGGGTATTGCTAGAGGTTTGAAGATTGTTGGTGATAAATATGAACGGGGGGAGCTTTTTTTAATGCATCTTGTGGCAGCTGCTGAACCTGCACAGAAAGTTGTTAAAGAATTGCTTGAACCTGAAATTAAAAAGAGGGCTGGAGAAAGAAAAAGTTTAGGTAAAGTTGTTATAGGGACTGTTCAAGGTGATATTCATGATATAGGTAAGAATATTGTGGCTGCTATGCTTTTTGCAGCTGGATTTGAAGTTTATGATTTAGGTAAAGATGTTCCAGCTGAAGAATTCGCTAAAAAAGCTAAAGAATTAAACGCTAATATTGTTGGTGCAAGCGCATTATTAAGCACAACGCTTCCAGTTCAAAAAGAAATAATAGAAGCTTTAAAGGCTATGGGGATAAGAGATAAAGTTAAAACAATATTCGGCGGTGCACCATGTACAGCTGAATGGGTTGAAGAAATAGGTGGAGATGGTTATGCTGAAAACGCTATAGAAGCCGTGAAAGTAGCTAAACGCTTAATAGGCGTTAAAGATTAAAAAAGAGGGAAAAATTAAGTTGATTCAAAGAGGAGTTAAAGGATTATGGAAGATTCTTTCAAATGAAGAAGCTAGAAGCATGCATGTAGCTGCTTTGGAAATTTTAGAGAAAACAGGAATGTTTTCTGAATCTGAAAAAATAATTAAAGTTTTCAAAGATGCTGGAGCTGAAATCGAAGATAGAAAAATTAAGATCCCACAGTATTTGGTTGAAGAAGCTTTAAAAAAAGCTCCTAAAACAGTTATTCTTTATGGGAGAAACCCAAAAAATAGCATTCTTCTTGAAGATGGAAGAATATATTTTGGTTTGGGTGGAACTCCAACTCCATACATAAGAGATGTTGAGACAGGAGAATTTAGAAGGCCTGGAAAAAAAGATGTGGAAGAATGCACTAAGCTTGGAGATGCATTACCTAACTTAAAATTTATAATGACTATTGCTGGAGCTTTTGATGTACCATGGGAAGTTGAATATATTCATGAGTTTGAAGCATTATTTAACAATACTAGTAAACCAATAGTTTTCGCTACTCCAGGTGAAGATGCTGCAAAAAGAGTTTTAGAAATGGCTTCAGTTATTGTTGGTGGAATGGAGGAATTAAGTAAAAAACCAATTTTAGGAGTTTATTGTGAAACAGCCTCACCGCTTCAGTTTACAACTCCAAATGAAAACATTATTGTTTTAGCTAAAGCTAAAGTTCCAATAGTTTTAGGACCTATGCCTATGACTGGTTCTACAGCGCCTGTAACGGTTGCTGGATGCGCTTTAATAGGTACATGCGAAAATCTAGCTGCTATAACTTTAGCTCAATTAGTTAACCCTGGAGCCCCAGTAATTTACGCTGGTTGGGGTACGGCTATGGATCCTATTACAAGTAGATGCGCTTATGGAGCACCAGAATTTGCTCTTGGAACAGACGCTATAAATGCTTCAATGGCTCATTACTATGGTTTACCATGTTACGGCTTCGGCGGATGCTCAGATTCTAAAGCGCCTGATGCTCAAGCAGGAGCTGAAGTAATGATGAATAGTTTAATAGCAGGTTTATCTGGGGTAAACTTAATTCATGATTGCGGCTATTTAGCTGGTGGAAGCGTAGGCTCAATGGAAATGGCGGTTATATGTAATGAAATTGCAGGAATGGTTTATAGAATAGTTAAAGGAGTTTCAGTTGATGATGAATCCTTAGCTGTTGATGTAATTCATGAAGTTGGTCCAGGAGGACATTTCTTATCTCATAAACATACTTTAACGCATGTGAAAGATGAAATTTATATTCCATGGCTTTTTGATAGAACATCTGAAGTTACATGGGTTAAAGCTGGAAAAAAAGATATAAGCGTTATAGCTAAAGAAAGAGTTAAAAAAATTCTTAAGGAGCATCAACCAGATCCATTGCCAAAAGACGTTAAGGAGAAACTCTCAGAGATAGTTAAAAAAGCTGAGAGAGAGCTTGTTAAATTGCGTTAATTTTTCTTTTTAATAAATAATTTTTTATTTTAAAATTAATTTTAAATAAAAGAAAAAATATAGGGGTTTATAGGGGAGGTATTTCTTTATAGGCCCAGAGTATATCCATACCTTCTTTCTTTAATCTGTAGTACCTCATTATGTTAAAGATTATTATTCCAGTTATAAAGAAACTTAAGAACCAACCTACTGTAAGTCCGCTTATAAAACCTCCAACAGCTGGGAATAAATAGGTTGAAGTTATCATCCAAAGTAGATAACCTAATGTAATGCATCCTATAAGTGTTATACCAGGGATTGGCCCTACACGGAAGTTTACGAGTTTAGGCGCTCTTGAAAACTCTTCTTTCCTAACGAATGGATAGATTACTGCTGCTGTAACAGGTATTAATTGTACAAGGCATGCGTATAAAACAAAGTTGAATTGAACAAATATAACTGTATATACACTTAAAGCCACACCTACAGCAGCTATAATTGCGCATAAAGTCATAGCTACTACAGGACTTGCAAGCCTGGAGTGAACTGAAGCAATTTTTTCAGGTAAAGCTCTATCAAAAGCCATAGCGAAAAATATTCGACTGTTATAGAAGAAGTAAGTCATTGCTAAATTAACAAGAGTATAAACAAAAGCGAACATTATTATGAATACTGGAACTGGATGGGGCCATAAAATATTTGCGTAAAAAGTTGAAAATGGAAGAGCCCAAACATCAGTGTTATAGTATAGGTATCCTTCAGCAGCCATCCATTCAAGAGACATAAGTCTTGGATACATTAATGCAGCTCCAAGAGTGAAAATAGCCCAGGTAACTATTAAAGATGAAATATTACCTATTATAAGTGTTCTAGGAGCTTCTTTCAATTCTCCAGCAAAGAAGTTTGGTATATAATAACCATAGTAGATCCAGAATCCCATTATTAACCCCGCTAAAGTCATAATCCACCATGGTGTAGGTCCATAAGTTAATCCATGCTGTTGCGCAAGCGGAATAACTTGATCATATGGAATTTCTGCAAATTTATTCCAAGCTGCCACAAATTTTTCATGATTTCCCATCAAATAGGAGATGTACATTAAAACCCAAGCAATTACTCCTAAGAAGAAACCTGTATTAAGGATCCTAACAATTATTTTCGTCGGCATAATCATGCAAACGTATGTTACTACAACAAATATTAAACCAACTACCAATACACCTGTTGGAGATGAAACCCACTTCGACCAGTCTAATAAGTGTGGTACATTAAATATTTTTCCCCAACTCCATAAAAAGCTTGGTAAAACAGCTGAAGGTATCCATGCTATAAGAGCTCCAGCAGTTAAGCTTGTAAAGACTGTAAACATGAAGCTCGCTCCAAATTGAAGCATAGGGTTAATTACTCTACTTCCTAAAACGTAATCTGCACCTGAACGGGGATAAATTGAGCCTATTTGAGCATATGTAGTTGCATGAAATAAACAAAATATCATTGAAATCGTTAATACAGCAATTAAATCGCAACCTGGCCAAAGCCATGGAACCCAAGCATAAGGAATTAAACCTGATGAAGATAAACTAATGCAATGAACACCAAAAACCATAGCAGCAAAAGGCCCAATTATTCTAGTTAACCCGGAAGTCCTCCTTACGAAAAGTTTTTTTTCTTCCGACATTTTCTTTTTCCCCTATCTTTTTATTATTCATCATCAATAAAGAATTATAGTGGAAAATTTGATATATAAGACTTACGATGCTATATAAATAAAGTAATACAAAAAAATAAATTAGGTTAATATAGTTAAAAAAGATAGAAAAAGTACAGCTTAAAAATGTGTCTAACCTGTCATTAGCATATAACCTTTCACTTTATCTTTATCTAAATTAATTAATGCTCCATGAAATATTCCTTCTCCATATTCGCTTCCAGGATTAAAACACATGGTTCTACCAATTTTATCAAAAGCTCTACTTTCATGTATATGACCATGTAACCCTAATAAAGGTTGATATTTTTCTATAGCTTTTCTTACAGCTACACTTCCAGCAGATGTCATAACTACATGTCCCCCTTCAATCACTATTTGAAGTTTCTCATCTAATTTAGGAGCTTGATCAAGTTTTGTTCCATATGGAGGGACATGAAAACAAAAGATTGCTGTGCTCATATTTTCTATTTTCGTAACCATTTCCTCTATTTTCTTTTCAAGTTCTTCTTCTGGAATATCTCTTGGACAGTGCCAAGGAGTTATATTAGCGTAACCTGTGCTTATCATTTCATGTTCTTCATCTATTAAAACGCATTTTCCTTCAGGATTAACCACGTAATCAGACTCATTTATAACTGAATCTATTTCGAATATATCGTCATTTCCTGGAAGCATATAAAATTTAACTTTTTCATTTTTGAATGTTTTTTCAGCTAAGGCTACCCATTCTTTAATTCTTTGAACCATTAAGCTATTAAATGCTTCCATTAAAGCTTTTTCATTTGTCGATAAAGCTTTATGCTCCTCTTTTGAGACTTTAATAAAATAAAAACCTGCTGCACCTATTTTTTCTTCCAAATTTTTTAATTCTTGTTCATGTTTAGCCGTTTGTTCAACACCAAATAATTCAGCTTTATATGATCCATCCTCTTGTTTTATAATTGGGACTATACCCTTCCCAGTTATATCTCCACCGATTATAAGAGTGTTAGCTTTATAAATTTTTGCTGCATTTAGGAATTTTCTAAAACAAATATTTGAACCATGTAGATCTGTTGTAAATAAAATTCTATTTTGAACCATTTTATTCACCTTTTTATTCTATTTTTACTCCTTCTTTTGGATCTTTAACTTTTTCCTTAAATTTTTCCTTAATTTTTTTGTAAACCGGTCCTATTTCGCCATTTCCTATTGTTCTTCCACTTATTTCTACAATCGGTACTACTTCAGCTCCTGTTCCGCATACAAAAACTTCATCTGCTGTATATAGTTCATGAATTGTTATGTCTCTTTCTTTCACTTCATAACCCAATTCTTTAGCTATCTCTATAACTACATCTCTAGTTATTCCCTTTAAAATTCCAGCTGATGGGGGAGGAGTGGCAACTTCATTCCCTTTTACTATAAATATGTTTTCCGTTGATCCTTCAGCTACATATCCTTCCTGATTCAGCATTATTGCTTCTTCTACTCCAGCTGCTATAGCCTCAATTTTAGCAAGAATATTATTAAGGTAATTAAGAGACTTTACTCTAGGATCTAAAGCCCATCGTGGTACTCTTCTTAATGAAGATATAATTGCTTTTACAGGTTTCTCTTTTCCAAATAAGGGTTCTCTAGGTTCAGCTATAATAATAATAGTTGGTTTTTCGCAATTTCTAGGGTCAACTCCCATAGGTCCTTTTCCTCTAGTTACAACTATTCTTATATAGGCTTCTTTAAGATTATTCTTTTTTAATGTTTCTAAAACTATTTCTTGCATTTTCTCCTTTGAAATCCCAATATCAATTTTTATAGATTTAGCTGATTCAAATAATCTATCTATATGCTCTTTCAACTTAAAGACAATTCCATCATAAGCTCTAATAGCTTCAAAAACTCCATCTCCATATAATAATCCATGATCAAAAACAGAGATTTTAGCCTCTTCTTTAGGGTAAAACTCACCATTAATATATATAAGTGGTTCTTTCTGCATTTTTTTCCCTCGATAAAAAAGTGTTATTATTAACTCTTAAAAAGTAGTTAAAAGTAAATATTTAAAGTTTCTTATTCTTCAGCCCATTTCATTGCTCGTTCAACAGCTTTTCTCCATTTTTGAATTAGCTTTAACCTTTCTTTTACTTCCATTTTTGGAGTATAAACTCTTTTAATTCTTCTTTTTTCTTCTAAATCTTTTAAATTGCTCCAAAATCCTACGCTTAAACCAGCTAAAAAAGCTGCACCTAACGCTGTTGTTTCAGTAACTTCAGGAACTTCTAATGGTACTCCAAGAATATCTGATTGAAATTGCATTAAAAAAGAATTATTAACTGCCCCTCCATCAACCCTTAAAATATTTAGTTCAAGTTTAGAGTCTAACTTCATGCATTCTATAACATCATAAACTTGATAAGCTATGGATTCTAAGGTAGCTCTTACAATATGATTTAATGTTGTACCCTCAGTTATCCCTATAATGAGGCCTCTAGCGTAAGGATCCCAATATGGTGCAGCTAAACCAACAAATGCAGGGACAAAAAATACATCTCCAGTAGTGGATGTAGATTTAACAATATCTTCAGTTTGTTTTGCATCTTTTATTATTTTTAAACCATCTCTAAGCCATTGAACGGCTGCTCCAGCTACGTATACACCACCATCTAATGCGTAATTAACTTTTTTATTAACAACCCAAGCTATAGTCGTGAGTAAACCATGATTAGAAAAAACTGGTGTTTCTCCAGTATTCATTAAAGCAAAACAACCTGTCCCATAAGTGTTTTTAACCATACCTGGTTTAAAGCAGCATTGACCAAAAAGAGCTCCTTGCTGATCAACTATAACTCCAGAAATTGGTATTCTTACATTAAAGAAGGTTTTCGGATTTGTTTCAGCTACAATTTCGCTATTACTTTTTAATTCTGGAAGCATATTTTTAGGTATATTAAGCTGCTCTATTATTTCATCATCCCATTTTAAAGAATGAATATTAAGAAGCATCGTTCTAGATGCTGTTGCATAATCTGTGACGTGAGCTTCTCCATTAGTAAGTTTCCATATAAGCCAACTATCTGTTGTTCCAAATAAAAGTTTTCCTTCTCTTGCTTTTTCTAGGGCATTAGGCACATTTTCTAGTATCCATTTAATTTTTGTAGCTGAAAAATATGGATCTATTGCAAGTCCCGTTTTTTTACGTACTTCCTCACTAAACTCTTTATTCTTTTTTAATTCCTCACATATTTTAGCTGTTCTTCGGCATTGCCATACAATAGCGTTATAAATTGGTTTCCCAGTAGTTTTATCCCAAATTATTACAGTTTCACCTTGATCAGCTATGCCTATAGCTAAAACTTCATTTGGATTCACTTTACTTTTTTTAAATGCTTCATTAACAGCATCCATTGTAGCTAACCATATTAATTCTGGATCTTGCTCAACCCAACCTGGTTTAGGGTGAATTCGTGGAATCTCTTTATAGCCTAAAGAAATTTGGTTTGCATTTTCATCGAATATAACTGCTTTTGTTCCAGTAGTACCTTGGTCAATTCCTAGAATATATTTTTTATTCATTTTAAAACCTCAATTGTTTCTATAGGTAAATGACAATTAAAGGATTTTAATGCATAATGAAGTTTTTCTTCTAAATCCTTGTAATCATTAGGGTGAGAGTCCCCTATTATAACAAAGAATCTTTGAGACTCTTCGCAATGAATAAAGATTGAAATTAAGGAGTGCAAAACGCTTTTTGGAAATAAAGGGATTAAGCCAAACTTTAGTATTGATAACTCAATATGGTTAAGATATGCTTTATGATTATTTACTTGTATTGAGTCTTGTGCTATAACTTTTATCGTTTTATAAGTAGTTTTTTCATTAACCATTTTGGATAATGAACCTTGCGCATGATCTTTTGCTGAACTATACTTTTCTTTAGCTTTTTCAAGTTCTCCCCATGTTACGCATATACTTGCTTTACCTTCAGGATCAAAAAACACTACGTTTCCATCTAAAAGAGAGGCATTTTCACTTAGCTTAACTCTCCAATTAACTGGATAATTTAGTTTAAAATTGTAAATTGAAAATAGAGAATACATTTTCTTTCAAATCCTTAAGTATATTCTCTAGAAACTTCCTCTACTTCTCTGTACCATTTTTTTCTTTCTCCTATTTTAGCTCTCATTCTCCATTTTAGGGTTTTAGGATGTTTTTCAATACTTTCTAGGATTTTATCTATTTTTAATTTAACATCTTCAACATCTTGTTGGGTTAAGTCTTTAAATGATGGAAGAAGCTCTTTTACTTTTTGGAAGTTCCCCGTCACAGTTTTCCATAATCCCCAATCTTCACTACATAGCTTTGCTATATAAGTTGAATTTATTATTTCTTTATCACTAGAGCCTATTTCATGCTCTCTAATGAGCATTACTGCATCTACTACATCTTTTTCCGTAAGTTTTGCAATTTGCATTTTCGTTAAAAGCAATTCTGCGAGTGGTAATGTAGGAAAATCGATTTCAAGCCGATTTTCAATTGGAATATCATGAGAAAACTCTAATTTATCAAAGAATACATCGCTATGCCTTCCATAAATAGGATCATTAAAGATAAATCTATTAACATGACCAAATTCAACTGCAAATACTTTAGCCATAATTTCATCATATGTATATCCAAGTTCAACAAAGAGTTTTTTAATATCCTCTTTAAAGCGGCTATAAGATACATAATCAATATCTGAAAAAGCTCTACCAAGTTTATCTTGAATATAACCATAATTAGGACAGTGAATTCTAGAAGCTACAGCTCCTATAAGTCTTAAAATTATTTTTCTTTCTTCAGCAGCGTTAACAACTCTGAAAGCTTCTTCTATGAATCCTGAAAGAATCTTAGACATTTAATTAACCCCCAATTTATTAGGCTTTAGGTTAATAAATAAGCTTTACTTTCTTATCTATAGCACAATTATACAGTTATGGTATTTTAAATAGTGGATGGTTTTTATCTATAATCTTTTTTCCAAACTCAATTCTTAATTGAGCTAATGCTGCATCTATTAGGGCTATAGCTGGGAAGATAAAGCTAGCGTATTCTATTGGTCCGTAAAGAATAAAGTCAGCACCAAAAACTACTGGTAAGGCATTAGCTGAAGCTACGCAAGGATATTTAGCTTGAATATTCATTTTAGTTTTTAATCCTCGCCAAGTTCCAATAGCATTATGAGGGCCGCAACCAACCGGTAACCCTAACTCATTTTTTAATTCAAATAAAGCTTTAGAAGCTAACCCTAAACTTGGAATATCGATGACGGCTGTATCTATCATTGGTTGAGTTACTCCAACTTTCTGGATTATTGATAAAAGGTTTTTTATTGTTTGTATTTTTCCAGTTGAAGTGAAATCTTTTGGGCTAAAGCCAAGTAAAATAACTGTTTTAACGTTATGCTCTTTAATTTTTTCTAACTCTTCCTTTTTATGCTCTGGAAGAATTGAATTATAAATTATAGGATTTTTTATTCCAACTTCTTTTACATATTTTAAACCGGCCAATCTTACGTTTGGGGATGCTCCTCCAATAAGAATAGGGGCGTCAGTAACTTTAGATACAAAATCTAAAAATTTTATTATTGCTTCATTAGTTGAGCCGCCTACATCTACCATATGCGGATTTCCAGTTTTATCAGAGTATTCCTCTTGCATTTTAATATAATTTTCAGCTTTATCTTTATCGAATTCTCCTTTTTTATGGTCAATTACAATTTTTTCTCTGGCATAAAAAATCGAGCCTATAAGCACGGTTGGTCTTTCTCCAGGGATCCCACCAACTTTAACTTTTCCAATTTCAAAGATTTTTTGTTCATTTTTAAATTGATACATAATTAAATACTCCAAAATTTTTTAATAATATAGTTAAGGTAACATTAAAAATGGAATAGAAAAACATTTATAAACATATATGTGTTAATAATTAAATAGTTGTTTTTGAGGTAGAAAAGTTTGGTTAGTAAAGTGGCCTCTAAAAAAGTTAAAGTTAAACCACTTAAAAAGAAAGCTAAAGTTGAACCTCCTCAAATTAAGGGTTTAAAAACTAGAATTAAAAATCTTCAAGCTAAATTAGCTGAGGCTGAAGCTGCAAAATCAAAGTTGGAAACTGAAGTTTCTGAGCTTAAAGCTAAATTAGCTGAAACTGAAAAACAACTTGAAGAAGCTAAAAGCAAAATTAAAGAGCTTGAATCTAAACAACAGCAAGCATAATAAAACTAAAAAATATTAAGAAAAACCCGTTAAGACTAAAATAGGTTATGTTAGGTTCTTTAAGCGCTTACTGAAAATTCTCTAACCTTAATATAAGGCGTTATTATCGAAGAGTCTATTGAAATGCCTTGGCATTGTTTTTGAACTTTTCCAACATTATCAATTTTTTTTAGAAAATCTAAAATATTTCCTGCAATCATAGCATTTTTTACTGGAAACTTTATTTCTCCACTCTCAATTTTATACGTTGTTAAACCAACTACGGAAAATTCTCCAGTCACAGCATTAGATGTGTGAGCCCCTATAATATTTTTAACATAAATGCCTTCTTTAACATCTTTTATTAAAGACTCAAAATTTTCCGTTCCAGGCTTAATAATCAAGTTCGTTGGAGCTGCTTGAGGTTCAACAGCATATTTTTGAATAAGTTCTGATGTTAACCTTAAACCGTTTCCTGAAGGGTTTTTTCCTTCCCTAGCAGCTGAAAAAGAATCGTATAAATATGTTTTTAAAATTCCCTTTTCAATTATTGATTTTGTTTCTGTAGGAGTACCTTCATCATCATATGGTTTTGAGCCGACAGCACCTTCAATTTTTCCATCATCAATAATAGTTAGTAAACTTGATGAAATTTCCTGGTTAATTTTCCCTTTTAAAGGTGATTGATTCTTTTGTACCATATCAGCTTTAACTTCATGGCATAACGTATGGATTAATAACTCTGAGATAGCTTCAGGAGCTAAAACAACATCCATAACTCCACTTTTTATTTGTTTAGGGTTCAATTGAGAAAGAGCTGTTAAAGCTGCGACTCTAGCTGTTTGATAAGCTTTTTCTTCATTAAAAACCCTGCTTATGTAATCTTCTTCACCTGAAGAAAACTCATTTAAGTTTTTAGCAATAACTTCAATTGAAACATTATAGATGGTTGATGGGTAACCTACTTGAAGACCAAGAGAATTAGCTAGATAAACATAATAGGTAATTAATGTTAAGTGACCATTAATAGAGTTAATTTTCTCATCTATAGTGGCGGAGTCAACTATTAGTCTACCGATTTCCGTTAATTGCTCTAAGTTTATAGTGGAGATTTCAGAATCATATATGCTTTTAACTGTTTGTACTCTTTTAGAGAATGGAAAACTTGCATTTGAAAAATCTATTTTTCTAAATCTAGATGAGCGTATAGCATTTTTTACAGCTTCTTCTATAGAGTTTTTATTTAAATTTAAAGTGAAAGCTGAACCAAGATATTGTTTTCCAAGTTTCTTAGTTATTACTCTAACGCCTAATCCTTGATCATTTTTATGCTCTATTGTTTTAACTTCATTCTTTTCAATAATTAATGTTAAAACTTCA
>JAVZFM010000036.1:0-12023 GCA_038872815.1 Bathyarchaeia archaeon | reverse complement strand
TATCTAGGATTGATCTAGAAAAGCTTACTCTAAAGGCTAGAATAAACATGATTGCCAACAAGCTTAGTTTTCGTTTCATCTATGGCTATAAGCCTTTTAGGCTTAGGAGAGCTATTGTAAGCTAAGGATTCAAGCTTATGTTATACGTATAGCCTTGTGGCTTTACTAGCATTAATTAAACCATAATGCTTAGTTATGGCTTTTAGTCTTAATCCAGCAAGTAAAAAATTATAGTCTATGCCTCAAGCGAAACCTTATTATGCTTGAAAAGCATATTAGCTTTAATTAGCGTTTAAAAGCCTTCTAAATACATTCATACTTTAATCACAAATTAAATAGCTTAGGATGTTAACAAAAACCTTATCTTGTTAATTAAAACATAGAGTGTTTTACAAACCCATTATAAATTTATATAGGGGTTACATTGTAATGCTATTAAGTCTGCCATAAATTAATTCAAGAAAATCCATAGCAAAAACTACTGTATGAAAAACTTTTATATTTTCTGGTCATGTTGGCAAAGCTAAGTAATTCTCTATGAATTTCTTTTAAATAGTGATTATTTTAAGTAAAGTTTATATAACGCCGTTATATAATTATACTTGGGTGATTGTAATGCCCAAGATATCCATAATAGTGGCTTCAGAAAAACTTGATAAGCTCTTTCCAGCAGTAACTTTGGCTACAACAGCCGCTACTATGGGCTGGGACTCAGAAATATTCTTTACATTCTGGGGTCTCTTAGCTCTAAAAAAGGATTATGAGCCAAAAGAAGTTAGCTTAGATTATAAGAGTTATGAGAGCGATTTAAATAAAGCTATTAGCTCTGGAGCTATACCTGGATGGTTGGAAGTATTGAAGCAGGGAAGAAAAACTGGAAGATTGAAGATCTACGCTTGTTCTACAACAATGGGCCTTCTTGGCGTAAAGGCTGAGGATTTAACAGAGCATGTAGATGAAATTGTTGGTGCTGCATCTTTCTTGGATAAAGCAAAAGATTCAGATATCGCTCTCTTCATATCGTAAATACATAGAGTAGGTGAAAATTTTTGAAGGCTGATCTAATTGTTGATGCACGATATAAATTTTGTCCAGGCCCAATCTTAGCATTAGCTAAAGTGGTTATGAAAGCTGTTCCAGGTCAGGTAATTATGCTCCTAGCAACTGATCCAGGTGCTCCTCAAGATGTTAAAAAGTGGGCTTCAAAAATGAATCATGAAGTTCTAAATATTGAAAAAGTAAATGAAACTTATCAAATATATGTGAAGGTTTTAAGCTGACCTATAGCAATTTATTAAAATCCGTATATGAACTGATTGAGTTGCATAGTTTACCAAAAAACCAAAAAGGCCACTCATTTGATGGAAAAACAAGTTGCAGTAAAGGCGTTCATGGTTGAGCGAGCTTCATGCTGTTACTGATAAGCGTCTATTTAAGTGCCTTGCTGACGATTTAGCGCAGCTTAGAAGTTTAAGACCATATCCCATTAAAGAAATTAAAAAGTTTGCTGAGGAAAGAGATGTTACTCTCTTTGTCAAGCTCGAACACGACAATTGCAATTGTATTGATCCAGTTAGGTCGATAAAGCGAAAGCCAGCTAGTATGATGGGGGCTTTTGTATACGAGCTTAATCAAAAGAAGAACATTTGGGTCTCTGCTTCTTCAGGGAACTTTGCTATAGAGCTTGGTATTCTAGCAATTGAAATGAATAAAAAAGTTTTTGCTGTTGTACCACCAAGAACTCCTAAGCAGAAGGTAGAAATTCTGAATAGTTTAGGAGTAAACGTCATTAAAGTCTCTGAGGAGGAGTATGATCTCTGCCCAAGAGAATTTACTGTCTTCATGGTTAGAGCGTTAGCAAGTAGATATGATTGCATCGTGAATATAGATCAGTACAACAGCATCCTAAATCCGTTGTCACATATGCTACTTACAGCTAAAGAAATAGATGAGAGTATTGGAGGAGATGTAACTCATATCTTCGTTCCACTTGGAAGTACTGGAACGCTAGCTGGGATATATGAGTATTATTCAAGATTCTACCCAAGGGTTAAAGTCGTTGGTATCCAACCAACTAGAATACACCGCATACCAGGCGTTCATAATGTTATTGGTGAGTGTAAATGGAGCCCAGAAATACTTGGGTTGCCAGATATGAGGGCGATTAAAGTGTTAACAATAGATGATAGATCGGCTTATGAAGCGTTAATGGAGTTGGAGGTGACGCATGGCATTCATGGTGGGCCATCGACTGGAATGGTCTTTGCAGCAGTAAAGAAGGAGGTTGAGGTTGGCAAAATTGATAGAGGAAGCGCCATTCTTATGATATCGGCTGATAGCTCTTGGGATTATAGGGAGTGGAATATGGAAGTCTTAGTAGACCTAAAGAATGATTCAAGAAGTATTAAAAAAGAGTATTTAGATAAATATACCGATATTCTAAAGAGCAGAGAAAGTTGCGATAATAGAGCGATAAGGGTTAAGGGCTTGTATAAATCCAAAGTTAAAGGTGAAATTTATCAATTAGAGGAGTTTGAGAAAATATTAGCAAAAATATAGATCCTGAAAATTTACGGGAAAATTTTATAAGTTGAATTGTAAAGGTCATGAAAAGTGAAACTGAATGTTTAAATGTCCTAGAGTAAAGAGCTTATAGCTGCAGATAATAATTAGATGCCTATAAGCTTTACAAGGAATAGCCTAGATGCTTGGCCATTCTTAAAGCGGCTTAGGCGTAGATATGGATTTAAGCCCATTTATATGAATAGAAATTCATAGCATAAATTGGCTAGCTTAAGCATCATCGCTATATTGAAATAGCTATACAAGCCTTGAAGGATAGAACAGAATGTTTGTTGGCATGAAAAGGCTATATTGTAAAGTTAAGCATGCGTGTAATTGGATTAGCTTATTCCAAATCTAGCATAATATAGCTTACTTATATAGGCTTTGATGAGCTCCCTAAAGCTGAATTATCAAGCCAAGAGGCATTAAAGTTCATAGCTTTCATGCAGGAGGTAATCTTAACAGAGCCCTAACAATATCCGTAAAATATATATCTTAGTATTTTATATCGTATTTTATATTTTATAACATCGTTATGGGGGTAGTTGTATTCGAGAGAAATAGATACATAAAGGCACTTAATTGTAGAGAGTGTGGAAAAGAACATCCACCGATAAAAATTCATTCATGTAAAGAATGCTTTGGGCCATTAGAAGTTGTTTACAATCTAAACTCTATAAACATTAACAAGCATACTATCGAGAGACGGGAAAAGAGCTTATGGCGTTATCGTGAACTTCTGCCAATTGAGGATAAAACGAAAATTGTTGATTTAGGAGCCGGTTTTACACCACTCCAGAAGTGTAAGCGCTTAGCGGAAGTATTAAAAGTAAAAAGAATTTTCATAAAGAATGATACTGTAAATCCAACAGGATCCTTTAAGGATAGACCAGCTACAGTTGCAGCTTCAAAATCCCTTGAATTCAAGTTTAAAGCTATTGGGTGTGCCTCAACTGGAAATTTGGCTGCAGCTGCTGCTGCACATGCTGCTAGGGCTAGATTACCATGCTATGTTTTCATTCCATCAAATATTGAAAATAGTAAAGTCTTACAAGCAGCTACTTATGGAGCTAAGATAATTGTTGTTAAAGGAACATACGATGATGCTAATATGCTTGCCGCACAAGCTTCTTACGAGTATAACTGGGCTATAGTGAACGTAAATTTGCGTCCATATTATGTTGAGGGCTCAAAAACAATCGTTTTTGAGATTTGTGAGCAACTTGGATGGAGAGCTCCAGAAAATATTATAGTACCCATGGGAAGTGGAGCGTTACTATGCGCTATATGGAGAGGATTAAAGCAGCTTAGGGATCTTGGACTGATTGATGAACTGGAAACTAAGCTTATTGGTGCGCAGCCAGAAGGCTGCTCTCCTATAGTTAAAGCCTTCAAGACTAACTCTGAGGATATTTTCCCAATCGAGAAACCTGAAACAATTGCTAAAAGCCTAGCTATAGGTGATCCTAGTGATGGGATTTATGCTTTAAGAGCAATTAAAGAGTCTAAGGGATTAGCAGAATATGCAACCGATAAAGAGATAATAGAGGGAACAAATTCTCTAGCGAAGACTGAAGGGATCTTCGCTGAGCCAGCTGGTGGGATTACAATAGCCGTCCTGAAAAAGCTTATTGAAGCAGGCATCATAGCTAGAGAGGAGGAAGTTGTCTGTTGTGTTACTGGTAGCGGTTTTAAATCGCTAGAGACCTTTTCAATTAACGCTATAAACGTAGTGGAGGTAGAACCCAATTTAAATAACCTCGAAAATTTAGTAGGTTCTGGAGTGTTATAAAATATGGCTAGAGTGAAAATAAAGTTATTTGGTGAATTAGTAAGAATGGTTGGTGAAAAAACAGTTTACGTTAATGCCTCAACGCTTAAAGAAGTTATTAATGAAATTATTACTAAATATGGAGATGAGGTTAGGAGTAGGCTTTTGGATGAAAACGGAAATTTAAGAAGGTTCATCAATATATACATTAATGGTAAGGACTCGCGCTTCATAGGCTTCCTAGAAACTAAATTAAACGATAACGACGAGATACTGATCATCCCAGCGATAGGTGGTGGATAATAACGATCAACTTAAGTATAAGAAGAGTTTTTAAAGATCTACTTAAAGCGAGAATGGAAAGCCTCACTATTAAGCTTGCAGACTCTATAAACCATAACAAAACAAAAGCTTCACTAAAAGTAATTTCTTCTAAAAGCTCTCTTCATGTAGACTTACTTTATCCATAATGCTATGATGATCAATCATACTTATTCAAATCAGGATTTGATTGTAAAGCGTAGAGCTGGCTAGGAGGACGACAATTTCAGTAATACAACAATTAAAGAATATACAAGGAAGGTTATGATACAAAACCTCTTAAAAACCTATTTTAATGTAATTAAGCGAGGAGGTTAAATAGTTGTCTAAAATTGAAAGATTTAGCCTTTCAGAATCTGAGATAGAGTATTATTCCCGCCAAATAGTTCTCCCAGATATTGGCTATGAGGGGCAAATTAAACTTAAAAAGGCAAGCGTATGTATAATCGGCCTAGGTGGATTAGGTTCTTCTCTAGCCATACAAATGGCAGCAATGGGCATAGGGCATCTACGTTTAGTCGATCATGATGTTGTTGAAATCTCAAATCTTCAAAGGCAGCATATTTATAGTGTTAAGTTTTTAGGCTATCCAAAAGTTGAAGCTGCATCCATAAGGCTTAAGGAGCTAAATCCAAACATAGAAGTAGATCCATTACCAATATCTTTAAACTCCAGTAATTCTGAAGAAGTCATTAAAGATGTTGATGTTGTTGTTGATGGGCTTGACCGTATGAGCACACGCTATATAGTTAATCGCGCTTGCCAGAAGATCGGAATACCATATATCTATGGAGCCGCTATAATGACGTATGGAAGTGCCTCTACAATTATACCTGGAGAGACACCATGTCTAGAATGCTTCCAAGGCGGAATAGATGATGATATGCTTCCTTCATGTGCTATTGTTGGTATTCACCCTGCAATCCTTAACATTATAGCAAGCGTAGAAGTCTCTGAAGCAACTAAGATCATTATTGGAAAAAAACCATCATTAACAAATAAACTTTTCTACTGTAATATTAGCGAAATGGCTTTTGAGATAATAAACGTTTTAAAGAATGAAAAATGCTCAGTATGCGGTTTAAAACAATCCCCTCCTAAACCTATTAAAGAAAAAACGATTATAGAGCTTTGCGGTAGAGAGGGTAAAAGAGTTTTTCTTATAGTGCCAAGGAAAAACCTTAACATAGATATGAATAGATTATCATTAGCAATAAATAGCTTCATGGATTTTGATGTTAAAGTTAAAGCTAATCTTGGAGTGATGTTTATTGATAACCTCAATAATAGAACTATTAACATTCTAAAGAGTGGAATAATGATAGTGGATAATATTAACAGTAAGGAAGAAGCATATGGTTTCTATAAAAAAATAATGGTTGATTGGCTAGGAGTTAATGTTAGGGATATATAGCCCTAAATATTTTAATGAATTTAAGATTTAAATAATAACATCGTTAAAAATAAGATTTAAAAATTGTATAAAGAAAATAACATCAATTTCAATACTCTCTAACGATATTGAAATGTTTATAGGAAGTTACTCGATCGGTCGTGATAGTGAAGAAAGCTTATTGCATTTCATTAAGATTAATATTTCGCTAAGAATCTTAGCATCTGAACAATTCTGTGGAATTGCTAATCCTACATCGAAATATAGTAAAGGGATTAAAGGGAATCGAGAGACAAGATATGCAGTTACACTGGATTGAGGCAGAGGATTCCTCTCTTTAATGGATGGTTAGGCTTTACAACAGACATGTGCGGCCAAGGTTTTATTAGAGCAATATATAGCGATACTAGAACATAGTTTGTTGTCCTGTATCTGGTATTGAAAGATAATGAAATATTTAATTGTTATCTAATCGTTATGGATGAACTAAGGTTCTTTAATGGAGATCCAGAATATATGGGACTTGCCAAGAAAGATAGCAATGTCTGGTTGTGGTGCTGATTGTGTTAGGGCAGAGATAAATGATTTGGCCTTTATAGCTGTTAAAAATTATGGTAAAAATTGGCTTTATAATTCTAGTTAACGGAACCATAGGAGCATCTTGGACCAAAACTGGCAAAACTGGTATAATTGGGTCAGAAAATGTCTTTGGCTGTCACGGGAGTTATTCAAGGATCATGGCAAGAGAGTAAGGCTAAGTTTAATGGCTTAGTGATAATTGGGAATTAAGCTCCTTTCGCTACTTGAACGAAAGCTAATATAAATTTTTAAAAAGTATAACGTGCCAATTTTTGATAAGACGGATCATGAAGAAATCCAGTTACAAAGTATTAATGGTTACTATTACGTGAATATCCCTATATTAAGAGGGTGTTTAACAAGTTCCTTGATGAATACTATTGTAGATCTGGCAGATGAGTATAAAAGTGGTGAGTTAAGATTAACTTCAACTCAAAACATAAATAATCTTGAACATTCAATAAAAAGAGTAATCTTCTCTTAACTCATAGAAATAGGTTTCCTATTGCATAAATGCTAGCGGCTGCCCTAATGATTGTGAACAAGTAGCTTACATAGGCTCGATTGGGAAACAAATTAAGGATGGTAATGTAATTAAACAAGCATATGATATTTACGTTTGTGGATACTCCCCCTTCGCTTTGCAAGCTTGTTGCTGAAAGAGTTTCAGCCGAAAACGTGAAGTTTATGATAACTTCATTTAGCTAATTATTTAAAGCCCAGCGGGAAGGTAAGTGAATTTTGTAGAAGACATAAAGATAGAGCTAAAAACCATCTTGAATATAGGGCGAATTGAGCAGAGATAGGTTTAAGCTTGAAAAAGTAAGCGAGGGATTTTATAAACTAGATGTTCGTGGTTTAGTTTGTCCATACTCGCAGCTTCTAGTTACAAGAGCTCTAAGTAACATTTCAAAAACGATGTTAAGTGGTACTTGACAATTCACCACTAGTAAGAGGATGTACCACAAACACTTGAGAAAAGAGGCTTAGGGTTAATGTAATTAAATTAGATAGTGCAATATGGAAGATAACAATTTAAACATAGGCTTATTACTTGCTTAAAGAGAGGAAGAGAAAAATTGAACGTTTCCAGTCTAGTATTCGCTTGATATCTTTATTTAGATATAACATATAGCTGCATGGCTACACTTAATCCAAAGTATTAAGGGCTTGTAGAATAAAAGTATAAATATATTGTGCGTATAATAATCTATATTAGAGCTTTGACTTATAAACTCCAAATTAAGCCTTGAGCCGCTACGACAGAAGTTGAAGTGCAATGATTGAAAGGAACATTATTAAAATATGTGAAAATGTTTACTGGGTCGGTGTAAAAGATTGGAACCGCAGACTTTTTGATGCTTTAATTCCACTTCCAAAAGGGACTTCATATAACGCTTACTTTGTAATTGGTAAAAATGGGAAAGTCTTGATAGACACAGTAAATCCTGGCTTTGAAAAAGAGCTAGAATATAAGATTCACAACCTTGCAAACCCAGAAGAAATTGACTATGTTATTATGAATCATGCGGAGCCAGATCATGCTGGTGCAATACCTCACATAATGAAGATTGCGCCAAAAGCTAAACTTTTAACTACTGAGAAGGGCGAAAAAATGGCTAAAGTTTTTTATAACGTTCCAAAAGAGCGAATTAAGGTTATAGTTGATAATGAGACCATAAGCTTAGGCAACAAGACTCTACGCTTTATTTATGCACCTATGCTACATTGGCCAGAGACAATGTTCACATACCTAGAAGAGGATGGAGTTCTTTTTTCATGTGACTTTTTTGGTGCTCATTTGGCTAGTGATATCTATGAAGTTGAGGAATTACTTGTCCATGCTCAAATGTATTGGGGCGAAATAATGATGCCTTTTAGAGTTATGGCACAAAAAGCTCTTGAAAAAATTGCCAGCTTTGATATTAAAATTATAGCACCAAGCCATGGTCCTATTCATAGAAAACCTGAAAATATCTTAAACGCGTATAAAAAGTGGATAGCAGGTGAAACACGATCAAAAGCAACAATAGCTTATGTAAGCATGTGGAATAGCACAGATGCTATGGTTAAACAAATAGCTGAAACATTGGCTTTAGAAGGCATTGAAGTGGCTTTTCATAATCTAGCTATAACTAATATTGGTGAATTAGTTAAAGACCTTGTAGATTCAAAGGCTATTATTTTGGGTACTCCAACAGTTTTAGGCGGAGCACATCCATTAATGGTTTACATTACATATCTTTTTAAGGTTCTACGTCCTCCAACAAAGTTTGCTGTTCTTTTAAGTTCTTATGGCTGGGGTGGGGGATCAATAAAACATATCCAAGAAATGCTTAGTGGTTTAAAAATTGATGTTATTGGCATACTAGAAATTAATGGTCCACCAACGTATGAAGATTTCAAACGTATAATAGAAATTGGAAAAGAATTATCTAAAAAAATCAAGCTAAGCTAAGCTTGATTTCTCAACTTTCTCAATTATCGATTTTATTCTCAAAATTGTCCATATAACACACTTTTTTTAAATCTTCTGTTAATGATATTTCATATGTTTTGTTTGAGGTATTTTATTATGATTTTCTGGCTATTTTTTCTTCTGCTAGCATGGCATAAGCTACTGCTTGATAAATATGGCCTGAATACGGTTTTTTAGGGGCTTTCATAAGCTTATTTTCAGTTATAACAAGTTTGCTTTCAGTCTCATAAACCTCATCGATTATTCTGTATAATCCAATTTTCTTAGAAGCTACAAATAGCTTGCTCTTCTAATAAATGGAATACTTTTCCCTCACTCATGCTCAGTTAATCTCTCATTATAACCTAAAACTCCCAAATAATAGATTATTCTTGGGCAAAAGTAATATTGTCTAATCCATGTAGTTGGTATTAGATTTATTAATTCGCCCTCATCTTGCAAAGCAACGACATAGTAGTTCAATATGAATACTTAGATATAAATAACCATAAACGTCGCAAATACGGGCGCATATCTAGTCACTTTACAGAAGCTTGTGGGAACGGCCTCGGATGGGCTGGCCAGTTCCTTCACGCTCGACTCCAACGCGATCGTAATATCCTCCGGCACCTATGCCGGGAGAGGCTACAGCGTGGCTAGGTTCAGCTTCACCAGCCCCGATGGCACCTAGACGGTTTTCTACTCCTAAACAATATTAATTATGGCCAGCATAAGGGCTACATAGCCGCCCACAGCGGGACGTGGGCATTCTATAACAAGTACTTCATAGGATCCCTCGATGACATGTTCTACGGTAAATCCTACTACAATTATAAGGGGCCCGGTACCCTTAAAGTTTGCAGCGTACCTCCACTGTCACCACCAAGCCTAAGCCCTGTTGGTGGTGAGGCCTACTCGATCAATAAGCTTGCCATCCTAGCACCATACATTGCCTTTGTAGGCTTAGCCTTAATAATCGCCTTAGTGGTTAAGAAACGAAAATACTAAAACCTCCTATTTTTATTTTTTAGGTTGTTTTGAATGGTTAAGCGTAAGCATGTAAAAGCTAAAAGAAAGCGTAGATTTAAGCTTTTTGAGATTTTAGGTTTTATTGCTTTTCGCTTGAAGCATATGCTTAAATTAGCAACGCCAAACCTACCGAAAAAAGATTTTTTATACGAGCTTTGTGAAAACGTAGAAAGACTCACGAAAATATGAATAAAATAATGAAAATGAAGGAGAAAACAAAAGCAATTGAACTCTTGAATCAAGAATTCATCAATGCAATTGGACAAATTTAGACAAATTCCTTTCTTGTATATACCAAAATGCAATTTGTCAATGAAAAATCTTATAAAACTATGCTGACAAAAAATAATAGCTAAGGGGCAAAATTCTGCGTCCCCTTTTTATGGATGAAAAATGAGTGAAAAGAATTCTCAACTTTTGCCTCTAAGAGCATTACTTCCACATCAATACAGGGAATAAACTCATTGGTGCGGGGGGTGGGATTCGAACCCACGAACCCCTATGGGACAGGAGTTCTAATATCAAAAAGATATCCTCAGTCCTGCGCATCCAATACTTGCATCTAATTTTTGATACAAGTATCTTTGACCTGGCTCGGCAACCCCCGCTCAATTTAAATTTATACAAAAGATAAATTGCTTTTTCGCCTTAAACACAAGCTATTTTTCTTTCAACTTTCAATGAAGAATAAAATTTGAGAAATATTTAAGTTTAACGGGAATTCATCTCTAAATTAGGCTATTTTGAAAATTGGGTGAGTTTTATCAAGCCTTTCGCCCCTTTCCCTGGCTAGTTGTCCATAAGCTGCATCGATTAATGCTACAGTTGGAAACACATATTTAGCATCCTCAATTGGGCCATATAGTATAAAATCAGCTCCAATAGCTACAGCTAGAGTATTTGCTGAGGCTATGGCTGGATTAACTGCTTGAGTACCCATTTTTACTTTTAAACCTGTCCAAGTAGCTATAGCATTATGGGCTCCACAACCAACAGGAAATCCAAACTCGTTTTTTAACTCAAACAATGCTTTACAAGCCATTCCTAAGCTTGGGATATCTAAAACGCATGTATCGATTAATACATTCTCGATTCCAGCTTCTTTAGCTTTAGGAAGTATTTGCTTTATTGCATTAACCCTTCCTTTAGAAGTAAACTCTTTTCTATTAAAAGCAAGAAGTACAGCACTTTTTAGCCCCTGTTCTTTAATTTTTTCATATTCTTCCTGATCAGATTCAGGTACTAAAGAGTTATAGATAATTGCATTTTTTATTCCAACTTCATTAATATAATCTAAGGCTTTTAACCTAACTTCTTTTGAAACCCCATCTAATAAGATTGGGGCCTCTGTTATACCTGATATAAATTCTAAAAACTTTTCCATAGCCATTGGTGTTGAACCCACAACATCTAACATATGTGGATTACCAGTTTTGTTTGAAAACTCTTCTTGCTCCTTTATAACTTTTTCAGCTTCTTCTTTATCAAATTCACCAGTTTCTTGATTCTTTACTATTCTATGTTTATTATAAAAAATGCTCCCTATCAAGACTGTAGGACGACTTCCAGGCAAGCCGCCTATTTTTATATTTCCGATAATTAGTTGTTTTTGTTGAGTTTTAAACTCCCACAATTTTTAAATCCCACACTTTAACTATTAATTTTAAGTTAAATATATAAAACTTGCTTAAAATCTAAAATCATGAACGCTTAAAAATGATGAAAATCAAAAATATGAATTTAATGATTGAAAAAATAAGATTTGATTTTTACCTTTAACTAATCAAAACTTTCTATTAAGGCTTAAACTTCTTTAATTTAAAAATCTATATAGCAAACTTTACTTTTCTTGAAGATTATTGATCTTTTAGTGATTAGCGATGACTTTTCACATATTCCATTTCTCA
>JAVZFM010000035.1:0-12282 GCA_038872815.1 Bathyarchaeia archaeon | reverse complement strand
ATGTTTGGGAAGTTGAAGATATTTTAATTGAAGAGCTTGGAGATCCTGAAGTTAAAATAGCTTCAATAGGCCAAGCAGGAGAAAATCTAGTAAAGTATGCATGCGTAATTAACGATTTCCATAGAGCTGCAGGTCGTACTGGTATGGGAGCAGTTATGGGATCTAAAAAGCTAAAGGCTATAGCTGTAAGAGGGACGAAAAGAGTAAAAGTTGCTAACCCTGAAAAGCTTTATGAGCTAGCTAGTTGGGCTTTTAAAGAAGCGGGATATGGCCCTAAGACTGAGTGGTTTAGGAAATGGGGAACTCCTGCGTTAATAGCATCAAAAAATATTAGAGGAGATCTTCCAGCAAAGAACCATCAACTTGCTCATTTTCCTTGGGCTGATGAAATAAGCGGAGAAACCATTAGAATTAAGTATTTAATAGCTGAAAAAGCTTGTTTTGGATGTCCAGTTCATTGTTCAAGGTTTACAATGGTAAACTATGGTCCCTATGCTGGAACTAAAGGGGAAGGGCCTGAATATGAGACTTTAGATGCTTTTGGTCCTATGTGTTGGAATCCAGATTTTGGAACGATAGCTAAAGCTAACACTATGTGTAATCAATATGGGCTTGATACTATGTCTACTGGAGTATCTATAGCTTTTGCAATGGAATGCTATGAAAAAGGAATACTTACAAAAGAAGAGCTTGGAGATATTGATTTAAGCTGGGGGAATACAGATGCAATTATAAAGCTTGTAGAAATGATAACTAAGCGAGAAGGAATTGGGAATATACTTGCAGAAGGAGTAAAAAGAGCATCTGAAATCATAGGGAAAGGGTCAGAAAAGTATGCTATGCATGTAAAAGGATTGGAACTACCACGTCAAGAACCTAGATCTTTAAAAGCATTCGGGTTAGGACATGCTGTAGCAAATAGAGGCGCAGACCACCTTTATGGGCTTCCAACAATTGGATATGGAAATTATGAAATAGCAAGGAGATATTTTCCACATTTAACTGAAGAAGATTTAAAGGAATTTATGGATTTAAGCTCATGGAAACATAAAGCCTTACAACTTTCATTTACTGAAAAAGCATGCGCTATAGTTGATTCACTTGGAGTATGTAAGTTTACAACAACAGAAAATTATTGTTTTACACCAGCAAATTTAGCTGAAGCTCTAACAGCAATAACAGGAGTAGAGTTTAGTGAAGAAGCTTTACTTTTGGCTGGAGAGCGAATAATAAACCTTGAAAGAGCTTTTAACGCTAGAGAAGGATTTTCAAGAAAAGACGATAACCTGCCAAAAAGATTTTTAGAGGAGCCCTATGCTGCACCAGGTTTTAAGCCGCAAGTTGTAGAACTTGATAAAATGCTTGATGAGTATTACGCATTTAGAGGTTGGGATAAAAAATCTGGGCTTCCAACTTATAAAAAACTAATAGAATTAGAATTAAAAGATGTTGCAGAAGAGCTTAAAAAACTAAAAATCATTGAATAGTTGGAGGTAACATCATTTGCAAGAAAAACTTGGTGGGTATGCAGGTAAAATACTTAGAGTAGATTTATCAAAAGGAAAGGTAGTTCAACAACCACTTCCAATCGATATGGTAAAAGGATTCATTGGTGGAACGGGATTTCAAGCAAAAATTCTTTGGGAGGAAACTGATGCTAACACAGATCCTCTTGGACCTGAGAATATTTTAATATTTGCCACTGGGCCTCTTATGGGAACAATATGGACTGGAAGTAATAGAATCAATGTAGCTGCTAAATCTCCTTTAACAGGAATTTGGGGAGAATCTAATGCAGGTGGGCATTTTGGTCATGCTATTAAATATGCTGGATACGATATGATCATAATTAAAGGTTCTTCAAAAGATCCAGTTTACTTATCGATTATGGATGATCATGTAGAATTAAAACCTGCAAATCATTTATGGGGAAAAAATGTTTGGGAAGTTGAAGATATTTTAATTGAAGAGCTTGGAGATCCTGAAGTTAAAATAGCTTCAATAGGCCAAGCAGGAGAAAATCTAGTAAAGTATGCCTCAATAATTAATTATAGATATAGAGTAATGGCTAGAGCTGGTATGGGAGCAGTTATGGGATCTAAAAAGCTAAAGGCTATAGCTGTAAGAGGGACGAAAGGTGTAGAGGTTGCTGATCCAGAAGGGTTTATAGAAATTTATGAAGAAATTAAGGAAAAATCTTTGAAAAATCCATTTGCGCCTAATATAACGAAGTATGGGACATCGTTATTAGTAGAAGCCATGAACGACATTGGAAGATTTCCTACTAAAAATTTTCAAACAGGAGTTTTTCCATATGCAAATAGAATTAGTGGAGATGTTTTAGTTGATAATTATAAAGTTAGAGATAGAGCATGCTTTAGTTGCTATTATGCATGTAAAATGCATTTATACATTAAATCTGGTCCATATGCTGGCTTGCATACTGATCAGCCTGAATATGAAACCTTGAATGCTTTAGGAGGAAGAGTTTGGAATGATGACATAGAGGCGTTAATTTATGCGAATGTTTTATGCAATCAATATGGAATGGATACGATTTCAGTAGGTACAGCTATTTCATTCATGATGGAGTTATGGGAAAAAGGAATGATCACTAAAGAAGATACTGATGGTTTAGACTTTAGTTGGGGGAATAAAGAAACTATATTCGCTACTATCCATAAAATTGCTAAGCGAGAAGGAATTGGGAATATACTTGCAGAAGGAGTAAAAAGAGCATCTGAAATCATAGGGAAAGGGTCAGAAAAGTATGCTATGCATGTAAAAGGATTGGAAATATCTGCTCAAGATGGAAGAGCTCAAAAATCTATGGCAATAGCTCATGCAGCATCAGTTAGAGGTGCAGATCATTTAAGGCATTGTGCTTTTTATGATGAAGTAGGTTTTGAGGATGCTATAGCTGAAAAATTTGGTAAACAATATTTGCCTGAAATGGCAGACAGATTAGCTGTCAAATATAAAGGGTTTATGGCTAAAGAAACTGAGGATTTTGCAATAATGGTAGATAGCTTGCCATTATGCGTTAGTGGTGGGAGTTATTGGCCTCCAGTATTATGGTGGGAGGATGTAGCAAAAATCTATCAAGCCGTAACTGGAATAAAAAGTACAGAAAAGGACCTAAGGATCGTTGCTGAAAGAGTTGTGAATTTAAAAAGGGCTTATAACATTCGATTATGCTTAGATAGACGCCATGACACTTTACCAACAAGATTCTTAGAAGAACCTGCTCCTGATGGACCATGTAAAGGGCAAACAGTAGATTTGAAAACATTGCTTGATGATTATTATAAACATAGAGGTTGGGATATCGAAACTGGACTTATTCCAGAGTCTAAATTGAAAGAGTTGGGCTTAGATTATGTTGCTAAGGAATTGAGAAAAATAGGTAAACTTCCAAAAACAAAATCATAAATTTTATATAAAGAAGGTTACTGTTCTATATATTATTGCCTTAAAAGTGGTGAAAATAATGCAAAGATTAGAGCTTAAAGAATTGGAGCTTAAATCTCCAAGGATAATAGTTAAACCTCCAGGTCCTAAAGCAAGAGAAATAATTGAGCGTTGTAATAAATCAGTAAGCGCATTAGCTGTTGGAATTGGAAAAATACTCCAAATAGTGTTTTCTGATGCAAAAGGAGCTTTAGTAAAAGATGTTGATGGAAATATTTTTATAGATTTTACTTCAGCTGTTACTACTAATAATACAGGTCATAGCCATCCTAAAGTGGTAGAAGCTATTATAAAACAAGCTGAAAAATTCATTCATGCGTATGAGTATCCTTATGAATTAAAAGCCGAGGTTGCAGAATTACTTTGTCAAATAACTCCAGGAAATTTTGAAAAAGCTGTTATATTCTCAAATTGTGGTACAGAATCTGTTGAAAATGCTTTAAGGATAGCTGAAATGTATACTAAAAGGCGCGAAATCATATCCCTTTGGCAATCTTTCCATGGAAAAACTAGAGGAAGTGCAAGTATAACAACTTATGGAAGCAAATTAAGAAAAGGTATTAAAAAGTTGCCAGAAATTCATCATATTCCCTATCCAGATTGTAATCATTGTCCATTGCATGAAACCTATCCGGAATGCGGAATAAAATGTTTAGAATTCTTCGATCATATAATAAACTTTGAAACAGATGGTGAAATAGCTGCAGTTATCTTCGAGCCAATCTTAGGTGGAGGATGCGTTGTTCCTCCACCTGAATATTGGCCAAGTTTAGCTAAAAAATGTAGAGAAATTGGAGCTTTAGTAATTGATGATGAAGTTCAAGCTAGTTTTGGTAGAACTGGAAAAATGTTTGCTATCCAACATTATGGAGGAGTTGAGCCAGATATAATCACATGCGGAAAAGGGCTTGCAAGCGGGCTTCCAGCAGGCTCAACCATTCTAAGAAAGGACATTTCTGATGAATTAGCAAAAGAATATGGAGGGCTTTTCACGAGTACATTTGGAGCTAATGCTGTTATACTTGCTGCAGCTAAGGCTAGCATAGAGGTATACTTAGAAGAGAAGCTTCCTGAAAAAGCAGCTAAGCTTGGTGAGTATGCAATAAAAAGATGTAAAGAAATGCGCGAAAAACATGAAATAGTTGGCCATATACAAGGTAAAGGCCTATTAATAGGTCTTGAATTGGTTAAGGATAAAAAGAAGGATATACCAGCTCGCGATTATGCATTAGAAGTATGTAAAAGAGCCTTTGAAAATGGACTTTTGATATTCAATACTGGATGGCAAGGTAACTTTGTTAAAATAAACCCACCCTTAGTTATTACGGAGGAGCAACTGGATAGCGGATTAGATATATTGGAGAAAGTAATCAGCGAAATAGAAAAAGAAAGAAAATAAACCTTTATTTTTCTTTTCTGTTTTTATGGAGTTGATTTTTTGCTAAAAGATGAAGTAAAAAGTTCTATAGAAAAAGGAGCTAATTGGGTATTCAAGATTAGGAATCCTGATTTTGGATGGGGAGACATTGTAGGGCGTCATAGCGATCCTATGGATACTTCAGAACTTTTATTTGGATTGCTTAAAGCGAAATATGATCCTGAGCATCCTAGAATAAAAGAAAGTATTAAGTTTGTTATAGAAAAAATCAAGGGAAAATATGAAACGCTGACAAAAGCTCCTAGAAATTTAATGTGGCCGATTTTAATGCTAGTAGAAGCTAAAGAATCTCTTGAATTTTTAGAGCTTAAAACACTTTTTTCTGAAGTAAGAGAAAAGTATGAAGTAAAAGATGGAAGTTGGGCATTTGAAGCTGATGGGGAAGGAAATGTGTACGATACTTCAATGGTTATTAGAGCTATGCTACGGATGTATAAAAAAAGAATTGAAGAAAAAAATAAAGCAATAGCATGGCTAAAATTCATTCAAAATGATGATGGAGGTTGGGGATTTTACAAAAAAGAGAGGACAGAAGTTTTACCAACATCTATGGCTGTTATAGCGTTGGTAGAGTCAGGTGAGCCTATAGATTCATTAATAATTCAAAAAGCTATTAAAATAATTCAGGAAAGAAGAAATGTCGAAGGTGGCTGGGATGCTACATGGGAATTCTCTAAGAAGTATACTTTTGACAAATTCATGCATTTCACATCGCCATGGGCTTTAACGGCTTTGTTAATCACAGATGTAAATCCTAAGTCAGAAATAATTCAAAATGCTGTGAAGTTTATTCTAAAACAACAAGATGAAAGTGGAGGTTGGAAAGTTTTTAAAGGGCTTCCAGCTTTTAGCTGGGGAACTGGAAATGCATTAGCAGCCTTAGGAGAATATTTAGAAAGAATTGATTAAACTAAACCTTTAAAAAGCTTTCAATAGCCTTATACGATCAATCTATAAATTAGACATTTTTTATCTTCTTAGCTTTTTCAAAGTCATTTCTAGTATTTATGTTGAAAAATGTCAATAGCTCATTATCATAAAGTTTGAGTTCATCGATTGAAATATATCTTACTTTTTTAAGCCTTTTTATCATATCAACAATATAAAGTTCTTTTTTACTAATTGCTTCTTTAACAGCCTTTAAAGCAGGTTTAACCTTGTAAACAGCATGTAAAGGCTCGATATATCCATTAGCCCATCTTGGGATTATAGCATCATAAGGCTTTACATTGTTAAAAAGAAAATCTATGACTTCAGTTCTTATGAATGGAGAATCGCATGGAAGTATGGCAGTATAAGCTGAGTTAATCATTTTTAGTCCAGATAAAATTCCAGCTAATGGGCCATACCCTTCCAAATCATCCTTAGTTATAATAATTGGATTTGGGAGTATTCTTAAAAAGTTGTTTATTTTATCCTTTGTTCCAACAACAAGAACAACTTTATATCCTGCTTTAAGAAGGCTATCAACTACATAGTACACAATAGGCTTTCCATTAAGTTTTTTTAGTGCTTTGTTTTCTCCAAACCTAGAACTTTTTCCACCTGAAAGCACTATAGCACTTTTCATACTAATTTCAGATCAATAATTGTTTTAAAAAATCTTCAATCTCTTTTTTCTCATGGATTCCTTTAACTACAAGCTTTCCTGTTTTAAATAAATAGATTTTTTTACCTTTAAATTTTCCACTAAAAAGTATATTTGAAATCGATTTTTCTATTTCGATTTTATTTAAAATCTTTTTAATAGCTTCTTCTTTTTTGCTATGTTTAAGTAAAATTATTATATCCTTTCCCTCACCACAAGCTTCTTCAATTCTATTAACATATTCTTCAATCAAACCTTACTCACTTTTCCAATTCATTTAAAACCTCAATAAGCTTATCTATTTCTTCAAAAACATTGTAAAGATAAAAACTTGCTCTTACAGTTGCATGTAAATTAAGGCGTTGATGCAAAGGCTGAGCACAATGGAATCCACTCCTTACCATTATTCCAAATTGATCTAAAAATAAAGCAACTTCATGAGAACCAAAACCTTTTACGTTAAATGCAATTATTCCAGTTCTTAAATCAATGTTTTTTGGACCATAAACAAAAAGATTTTTCATTTCTTTCATTTTTCTTAATGCATACTCAGTTAATTTTTTCTCATGTTGAAATATATTTTCCATTCCAATTCTTTTTAAATATTTAATAGCTTCCATCAATCCAACTTGCCCTGCTATATTTTGAGTCCCAGCTTCAAATTTCCATGGAAGCTTATTCCAAGTAACCATGAGCTTTTTATTCTTAAGTTTAACTTCATCTATAGCATCTCCTCCTCCTAAAAAAGGTTCCATTTCTTTTAGCAAATCTTCTTTTCCATATAGAACCCCTATTCCTGTAGGAGCAAGCATTTTATGACCGCTAAAAGCTAAAAAATCTATATCAAGGGCTTTAACGTTTAACTGCATATGAGGAACAGATTGGGCTCCATCCACTACTATAACTGCATCATACTCATGCGCTAATTTAGCTAAACTTTTGATGTCGTTTATAGTTCCAGTAACATTTGATACATGAGGAATGCAAACAATTTTTGTTTTTTCACTTATTGAACTTTCAAATTCATCAAGCTTTAAAGTAGCATCCTCGTTTATATCTATAAATTTAATCTTTACTTTTTTTAACTTAGAAAGTATGTACCAAGGTACAAGGTTGCTATGATGGTCCATTAAAGTAACTATGATTTCGTCTTTTTTGCTTAAGTTCCTTAATCCAAACGAATAAGCTATTAAATTTATTGCTTCAGTTGTACTTTTAGTAAAAACAATTTCCTCTAATCCTTTTGCATTTATAAATGAGGCAACCTCTTTATGAGCTTTTTCACTTAATTCTGTTGCTTCTTGGCTTAAAGTATGTACAGCTCTATGTATGTTTGCATTATACTTAGAATAAAATTCTTTGATTGCATCAATAACTTGAATAGGTTTTTGGCTTGTTGCAGCATTATCAAAGTATATAATGTTGTTTCCATTTATTTTTCTTTCCAATATAGGAAAGTCTTTTCTAATCTCATAAGGATTAAACATTTTAATCATTTTATTCCTATTTTTTTAGAAAGAACTTTTACTAACTCCTCTTCCTCTAAAGCATGTTTTTCTTCTACAGTTAACTCTTCAGAGAGCCAATCTGGCTTAATTTCTTTATCTTTATAAAAAGCTCTTATAGCTCTCCTAAGAGCTCCAACAGCTAAAACTCCACAATGAAACTTAACTGAAGGCAGTCCTCCTAACTCTTTAGCTAAATCTTTCCATGAAATTTTCCAAGCTTCTTCAAGGCTTTTTCCTGTAATCATTTCAGTAAGTATACTTGCAGTGGCTATGTTAGCTGCACAACCATAGCTCTCAAAACTTGCTTTCTCTATTAAGCTTTCATTCTTTATTTTTAAATATATAGTTATCATGTCTCCGCAAGCTGGGCTTCCTGCTACAGCAAATACACTTGCATCCTCCATTTTTCCTAAATTTTTTGGATTCCTAAAATATTCTAAAACCTTAGGACTGTATGGAAGTGGCACTCTCGACATTTTTATTCACCTCCTATTTTCTATATGGCCAGTTATGTCTCTAAGCCTTTTAACGGCTTTAGGTAAAACATCTAAAACATAATCTATATCGCTTTTCGTATGGTATCTTGTAACTTTCATGAGAATGCTTCCATGAGCTTCTTCAAACTTTCTACCTATAGCAAGCAACACATGGCTAGGCTGTAGTATTCTTCTAGTACATGCGCTTCCGCTTGATACATATATCCCATTTAAGCTTAGTTCTATGGTTAAAGCTTCTCCTTCTACATGAAGATAACTTATGTTTACGTTATCTGGAGCCCTTTTTTCCCCAAAAGGTCCATTAAGGATTGTAGAATCTACTTTACAAAGAATTCCATCTATTAAATTATCCCTTAGTTCTTTCATATGGTTAAAGTTTTCATCAAAGTTCTTAAAAAGCAACTCAGATGCTTTTGCAAATCCTACTAACGATGGAACGTTTTCAAGATCTGGCCAAAGTTGTTGAGTTCCTATTTGCCCCTCAATTATCCTTTCAATCTTTGTTCCTTCTTTAACGTATAAAGCTCCAGCCCCTCTAGGACCAAGAATTTTATAACTACTTAAACTCATTAAGTCAACATCTAATTTTTTAACATCTATTGGGATTTTTCCGTACGCATCTGATGCATCTGTATGGAAAACAGTTTTTGGATTTTTATCCTTAACAATTTCTACAGCCTCTTTTATAGGTTCTATGGTTCCAATTTCATGATTAACAAGCATAATGCTAACAATTATCGTTCCTTTATCTATTACCTTTGATAGCTTATCTAAATCAATTAAGCCTTCATTGTTAACTGGAATTTTTATAATTTCAAACCCATTTTTTGAAAGCAACTCAGATGCATGCAAAATGCTTAAAGGCTCTATCTCAGATATGATTATTTTTTTACCGTTTTTCTTATTTGCTAATGCGCATCCTAACAAAGCTAAGTTATTGGCTTCAGTTTCCGAATGAGTAAAGTTTATTTCTTCAAGATTGCTTGCATTTATGTATCTAGATATTTTTGATGAAATCTCCATTATAGTTTCATAAGCTTCCCAGCCAGGTTTATGGGTTAAAGCTGGATGCCCATAAGCTTTTTCATTAAAGTATGGGAGCATTTCTTCGATTATTTCTTTTGGAACTGGAGCTGAGTTCTCTATATCCAAATATACTTCTTTTTTTAACCCTTCATGGGCTTCTATTAACTCTTTGACGTTTTTTACACTTTCAAACATAGAAAACACTTAAAATAAATTAAAGGTTTAGTTCTTTATAGTGTTTTTGGAAAATTATATAAGTTAAAATAATAAGCTTAATTTAAAATTTAGAGGGCGAAAAATCAATGAAAAGAATGCTAGCAGCGTTAGTTTTTATGTTAGGCTTAACCTTCTTATCCCTTGCAATATTTTTAAACCAATTAACATTTTTGAAAGAATTTATTAATTTTCCAATAGCTGGATTGCCGTGAGTTGAGAAAGATGAAAAACAAGAATAAGATTCGTATAAAATATTGGACTTTTAGAATGATTGTACAATTTATTTCTTTTTTATTTATGTATGGATTAATTTTTACAATCTTTCCACCATACTTTAAAATTTCTCGTATCTCAATAGCAATTCCAGTTTTAGTAAGTATGGCTTCTCCATTAAGCCTAGTTTATGGAGCATTCGACCTTTTACAAATAATGCTCTCTAAGCCTGATGCCCCGTTAATCGCAATAGCATCTATAATGATTGTAGGTTCCTTATTTGGAAGGCTCTTTTGTGGATGGATATGCCCCATGGGTTTTATACAAGATCTTTTAAGCAAGCTTAAGAGTAAAGCTGTACAAGTATCTTTAAGGAAACATGAATTTTGGAAAAAATTAAAATTCTTAATTCTTTTTTTCGTACTATTAATTAGCTTTTCTTTAGCTTTATCACTTTATTTAGGATTTGGAGAAGATTACAAAAAAGCTTTAGGAGCATTTGCTTATGGGCCATTTTTGGCTTTATCGCCTGATGGAACTATTTTTGGTGTTTTACCTTTGACTTTTGCAAACATTAATAGAATTTTTTATTCATCTTTAGAGAGAAACTCGATAATTAATTATATATGGAATGGATTAATGAGTTTGCCCAACTTATTTTGGATAAGGATATTAATACTAATAGGATTTTTTTATGGATCCTTTCGTATAGCTAGGTTTTGGTGTCGTTATCTTTGTCCATTAGGTGCTTTAATGGGAATATTCGGTAAATTCAGTTTATTAGGAATTAAAAGAAACTTGCTGAATTGTACACATTGTCCAGAGTGCGAAAAACAATGCCCAATGCAAGTTAAGATTTTAGAACTTCCATGGAGTAAATTAAACAATAGCGAATGTATTTTATGTTTAGAATGCAGTGATGCTTGTGAAAAAGATGCTATTGGATTTAAATTTCCATGATTTTTAACGAATTTTACTACGCAATTCAAGTAAACGTTTTTCAACCTCGATAATTCTTTTTGGACAATTTGGGCAAAATGCTGGAAGTTGATTGCTTACACTAGCTATCATTTGAACTATTGGCTGAACCATTCTATTCATAGCGGCCATAGTTGGCTCAGGAGGCATTATTTTAGTTCTTTGCTCTATTTCTGCCATTCTATCGTTTAACACAACTAGAACCGGACATTCTCCAAGCCCATAAACGCATTCATAATCGGATTTAATGTTTAGCTCTTTTTTAGAATTTTTCAACTGAATCCCTCATAGCTATTAAAATAATTCCTAAATATATGCTTTTAGCCATGTAAGAAGCAAAGTTTGATTTTCAATAGTTTATTTAAGATAATGTTTTTATAATAGATAATTATAAAATCTTCTCGCAAACTCGTTGATACAGCAAGAATGCTTTAAACAAACCAAGTAGAAATCAATTAATACTTTCAAAGAGTGAAAAAGAATTCTAGGGGCCTTCTATAAATAAAATAGCAAGATTTGGCTAATAAGATGGCCTTAATTAAGTGTTTAAAGAATTTTTATGGGCTTAAAAAATCTTACAGCAAGTTATTTTTGAATTTTGCGACATATTTATCTAAAGCTTTCAATAAAAAAGTTAAATTAAAATTCTTGTAATATCTTAATATTAGATTAGTTGAGGTTGCCGGGGTGGCCGAATGGTTCAGGCGGCGGGCTGCAGAGCTTAATAGTGGAGACCCGCAATATGTGGGTTCGATTCCCACCCCCGGCTTATCCTAAAGCCTTGTAGAAATTATTGCTTAAGTTTTTTGCAAATTCTTTATCGCAGAAAGCTTTTAGTCTTTTAATAGATTAGGTATAATAAGCATCTATTAGTTTCTTCTTCTAAGGTTTAATTAGCTTTAGGATCTATTTCATTAAGCATTTGAATTAAGAGTCTTTTTTCTTCTTCTTCAGGTATTATTCTCGAATTTGTCATTGCTGCAGCTTTAGCAGACTCCTTCATCTAAAAGGTTTTTCAATGCTTTAAATTGGAGTTTATAATATTTTCCTATAGCTCTTGTTCTTTAACTAAATCCTTCTGGTTACTGCTTTGAATGAAACTCTAACATAAAGCTTTTCTTTAAATTTAGCTAGTCTTTTTACATAATTGTTATCAAAGCCTAAAATCATCCCATTGGTTTCTAAGATAAAAAGCGAGTATTTCGATTCTTTAACAAATCTTAAAAAAGCCAATAAATGCTCTTTTCCTAAAGTAGGCTCATAACCCGATAATCGAAGCTTATTCACTTTAGGGATTGAATTTCTCCAATACCTAGAATAAACTATTCCTTCTTCAGCAGCCTCAAA
>JAVZFM010000034.1:0-12459 GCA_038872815.1 Bathyarchaeia archaeon | reverse complement strand
AAATAGAACCGATTTCGGCTCTATCACAAACATCTAGCATGGTGACCAAAATTTAATCAACTCCACAGCTAATTATCTAATCATGTTTTACTAAATTTTATTTTTAAGACTTTTCTATAAGTTTTACTTTAAAGAGTGAAGTTATTCAATAGAAAGCTTTGTTCTAAGTTCTTTAGCTTTATCGCTTAATTCTTTTATATAGCGAGCTTTCTCTTTTTCATCTAGAAAAGAAGCTTCAAAGCTATTAATTGCTAACTTTTCAATATCGTTTGCTTTTAAATTAAATTGATTGGCTACTTGCAAATAATTATCGATTAAATCACTAAGGAACATTCCTGGATCATCTGAATTAATAGTTACGAAAACGCCTGACTCCATTAATTTCTTAATTGGGTGTTCAGCCATGTTTAGATAAATTTTAAGCAATCGTATAATTGATTGCTTAACTGGAGAATTAGATCGCTTTTATTTAATACTTATAAACGGTAGAGCCATAACCCCAGACAAGTTCGAAAAAGAGCTTAAAGATGGACTCAAATTTCCTTTACCACTAAAGCTAAAAAGCTTCATAAGCTTTTGCTTCATTATATATTTCCCATAGAATAAGACCTTCAGTAGGCTTGACATAAGTAGTAATACCATGCTCATGTGCTAATTCATGAGCTAAATGAGTTAATTCTTCAGCAAACTTTCTATACTCATTCGAGAGTTCATGCGATACTTCTAATAATTCGTTAGATGGATCATAGCTCCAGCTCGGTATCCTTTTTAAGCCTATGATTGCTTTAGCTGCATTTTTAACTGATAAAATTGTGAAGCTTTAACGTTTTCTTTATAACTCCCATATTCAAGAATTTTTCAGCCCTTTTTAACTCCATAATCTATTTCTGAGTGGGGATCTATATCAAGATTATACTTTTATTGTAGTGAGTTGCTAAGCTTTTGACTGCTATCCATATTTACCGTTTTTTGGGCTCTATCTTTCAAGTTTATCATCAACAGCTTTTTTATTCGCTCAAACAATTCTTTAAGCTTTCCAGATGAATCATAAGTATTAGAGTTCCATACAATGTTTTGCAATAAAGAATTTATTTTTAAATCCTTCTTTAAAAGGAACATTTTCGTCCATATCTATTAAAATTATATCATGTTTAAGCGTGTTATATAAGTGATGATATATTTTATACCTTGCTATTTTCATCGTAAAAATCTTTAACAACTACAAAAAAATCAAAATCGCTACGGTTGGATTTTTCTTTTCTAGTTAAACTTCCAAACAAAGCTATAGCAACAATTTTACTCCCTAAAGCTTTAACAAGCTTTTTAAAGGCTTCATAGGCTAATTCTATCATAGCACACATAGCACAATAATCCCAATATACTAACAAGTTAATCTACTTAGGCTTTTCTGGAAAAAGATCAACTATTTTGAATTTTTCTGTATCTATAAGCCCTTTATCTGTAAGCCTTAATTTCGGTAATACATCGAGTGCAAGAAGCGATATAGTCATAAAAGGTGAAACCCATTTACAACCTAAGCTTTTCCATGATTCATAAATTTCTTCTAATTTTTTTGCAACGATTTCAACTGGCTTTATCGACATAAGGCCTGCTAGAGGTAATTCAAGAAAAGATATTATGGCTTTATCTTTTATCGTTATTATTCCTCCTCCGGCTTCTATTAATTTGTTAGCTGCTACTGCCATATCTTCATCGTCTAATCCTAAGATTAAAATATTATGGCTATCATGGGCTATGCTAGATGCTATAGCTCCAATTTTAAAGCCAAAGCCTTTTACAAAGCCTAAGCCTATGTTTCCAGTTGCTTTATGCCTTTCTACAACTGCTAGCTTATATATCCATTTATTAAAATCTGGTTTAACTAAACCATTTTCTACGCTAAGCGATTCAATAAGATGCTCTGTTAATACATTCCCTTCTATAGCTCCAATTACTCTTACTTTTATTTCTCCTTCATTTATTGGTGCTTTAATTTCAAAATTCTTTGGGCTTAAAAGCGTTTTAACTTTAATCGTTTTAAGGAACTCTTTAGGGTAATCAGGTTTTGGAAAATCTATTAAAAATTTTTTCTCTTTTAAAACTATTTTCCCATTAGCTATAACCGTTTCAACATCAACTTTAGTTAATCTATTCATAATTACTATATCTGCAATCCTTGCAGGCGCAATGCTTCCTAACTCTTTTGCTAACCCATAATGCTCTGCAGGATTTAGTGTTGCCATTTGAATTGCTTTTATAGGATCTAAGCCTTCCTCTATGGCCCTTCTAATAACATGGTCCATATGGCCTTGTTTAATCAAAGAATCTGGTTCTCTATCGTCTGTTACTAAGCATGCATGTCTTGAATCTAGCTTAAGCTCTGTTATTGCCTTTACTGTTTCAGCTACATCAAGCCATGCTGAGCCTTCTCTCATATAAGCATACATTCCTAGCCTTATCCTTTCAACAGCGTCGATTTTCTTAGTCATTTCATGGGATGATGTTATACCTGCAGAAGCATATGCTGCAAGCTCTTTTCCCAATAAACCAGCATCATGACCTTCTATCAATTTTTTAATCCTATGGGCTATTGAAATTTTTTCATGAACTTCATCATCGCAAAGTAATACTCCTGGATAGTTCATCATTTCCCCTAAAGCTATTACGTTATCCCATGAAAGCATTTCTTCAACTTCTTTTGGACCTAAATATGCTCCAGAAGTTTCAAGAATTGGATTTGCCGGTACGCAAGAAGGAGCTGTAATGAAAACTTTAAGAGGCAATTGCTTTGATTCTTTTAGCATTAAGCGTACGCCCTCAATGCCCAGAACATTGGCTATTTCGTGGGGATCTATAAAAACTGTAGTTGTGCCTCTCATTAAAACTGTTCTTGAAAACTCAGTTAAGTTCATCATGCTACTTTCTACATGGACATGAGCATCTATAAAACCAGGAGCAGCATATTTTCCTTTTGCATCTATTATTATAGTTTCTGGCCCTACAGTATGCTCTATTTCGCCTATGGTTGCTATTCTATCTCCTTTTATTGCTATACCAAACCCTTCAAGTATTTCTCCAGAATTAACGTTTATAAGATTCCCATTCTTTATAACTAGATCTGCTTTTATACGGCCTAAAGCTGTATCAACCAATAGCTTTGTAACATCTTGAAGCTTGGATACCATTTCTCTTCATGATTGATTTATGCTAGTAAAGCTCTATAAAGCTATCTTTTCAGATTTTTCATAGTCTTCTTTAGCTTTTTTAACATAATCCATAAAGCCATAATCATGAGTTTCGATAAAAGATAGGCCAAGCTTTTCATAAAGCTTTTTTACTATAAGCATTTCTATTATCGATGCACCTGGCCCAAATATAGAATGAAGGCCTTTTAAAAAGACTTCAAGCCTATAGGGGATTTCAGCCTTTTTAATCAAGGTTTTCTTTTCCAAGTGCCAATAAATTGCATGTCTTACGCTTAAGCCAAGAGAAAGTAATCCATCATCGATAGCCTCTATCAATATTTTATTAAAAGTTTCTTTAGGCTTGAATTTAATCTCCCCTAATTTGAAGCTTTCATTGCCCATACATAATTCACTTCTAAACAATTATAAGCAAAATAAACGAGTGCTTAAAAGAAATCCTAAAAAGCCTAAAAGGTTTTAAGGGCTTATTTCTAAAAAGCATTTTTATACTCGCAAAAAAGCTTTAGTCTTTAATTTATTAAAGTTTGTGTAACCTTTATCAAAAACTCAAAGATACAAAAACGTAGGAAGTTTAATCTATGCATTGAGTAGTTGAGCTACCCACAGCTATAAGCCTTTGGGCTTCCTGCTTCAACAATGAAGCTTGCTGGCACAAATGCCAGTAGAGGCTTCATCTCTACAGGCGAATCAGGACTAATCCATCCCCTTATCTTTATTCCATTAGCCGATATCCGATCTCCTAAGGGATTTTGATAGCCCTTTTAAATTATCTCTTGGGTTAATCTTCATATTAATGCTTTCAACCTTATAGGAAAGCATATGAAAGGATCTACTCCAAGAGGCATTTAATATTTTTTGGTTAATCTTGGATAAGCGTAGCAAATTAAGCCTTTTACTCGTCTTAATTAGTTTAAAATCACTTTGGTTATAAACAAAGTCTTTACCCTTAAACCTTAACCTTCTAACCTGCTGTTTTTCTTTAGCTTCGATAAAGCCTTAAGGTTTGAGTATACTTAGTTCAGACTTTTCAGCCTTTAGCTTGGGTAATTAACTTGAATCTAGCTTAAACCTACTCAGTATTTCAAGCATTCCATTGAGCCAAAAAGTGATTATAAGCTTGTCTGCATAACTCTAAAGTTTGAAAAAGTCCCCCTTGCACTTTTTTCGGATAAAGCCTAAACTTGTAGATGAGTGACATCTACATCCCTTGAATTTGGAATTCCCGCCCATAATCTGTTAAACAATTCTTATAAGAATTTCTTCCTTTTTTCTTTGTTTTCTTTTTAACCATGCTTTTATGAATTCTTCTATTTCATATTTATTGTATGGATCCTTCCACGCATTTTCAAGAGCTTGACATTCATCTATAGCGCCTATAATCCCAAAATAAGCTATAAGTTCTTGATAAAGGGATTTGATTTCATTTTCATTAAGCCAAACTTGCATTTCAGACAATATATTCAAAAGTACAGCTCTACTCATTTTAAATCACATTTTAAACTTTAATTTGACCAACTTTATATAGTTGACTTTTTAAAGAGGAATTCCCTATTCTTACTTAAAAGCCTTTTAAAGTTCATCAAGCATGTTAAAAATTGCTAAAGATATGTAAACAGCCTCTTCAGTTCTTATTGTTTCAACACCTTGATTTTTAGCAGTATTTACTAGAAAGTCTGTTAATTCTTCTGCCTTTAAGCCTTCTTCTTTTAATATTTCTACTATTCCTTTACGCGGAGATCCAAAGATTATGATTATCCTTTTTGCACTTAACCAAGATTGTTTTAAATCATTAATTATCTCTTCAACATTTTTTCCATACTTTGAAGTACCTATCACTAAGTCATAATTTCTTGATTTTATAATTTTTCCTAACGGGTTTTTTGATTTCTTTACTTCATAGCCCCAATATAAATCTATGCTTGTTTTAGGAATAATAGATGCTTCAATAAATTCTTTAACTTTATTTACTTTTACTGAAATTCTTTCCCCAATTGGAAGTTTTTTATGAATTATAGCTAGTTTATTCAATCCTATATAAACAAAGGATTTTTCTCCATCTAGCTTAACAACTACTCCTTCTCTAAGCTCACCTTCCTTTATCGTTTTAGCATTCATTATATCTGGGTGGTGAGAAGTTCTAAGCGGAGGAAGAATTCCTACATACTTCAATTTAGGATCCATTTTTATCAAATACTTCCTTAAGTATGGAGGAGTTTCCATGTACTTTAATGCTGAAAAGATAAATTCCATGTCATTTTCTTGATTTTTATTCAAAATATCCGGGTATATTATTATCTCTTCAACACGAAATATAGATGCAGCTCTTCCAATAAGACCTACTTTATAAGTTTTTTCCCTTAAATGTGGGGTATCTTCTACTAAAGATGCTGGGATAGCTATGGAAACAAATTGTGCTCTACGTTTTGGAAAATAGCTCATACTATTAACTCCTAAAACTATCTAAATAGCTTAAACCAACAAATTTATTAGCTTGAAGATTTAATTCGTATTAAATAAATTAAAGTTTATGGGGTTTTAAACTTGTCAAAAAAAGACCCTCAAAGTATAATTCTATATCCATTAATGAGTGAAGATGCTATAACCCTTATTGAAACAGAAAACAAAGTAACATTCATAGTAAATAGAAAAGCAAATAAAAAAGAAATAAAACAAGCTGTTGAAGAACTTTATGGAGTTAAAGTAGAAAAAGTCAATACTTTAGTTAGCATGGATGGAAATAAAAAAGCATATGTTAAGCTAAAGCCTGAGTTTAAAGCTAGCGATTTAGCTGTAAAATTAGGAATACTTTAAATAAATTCATTTTTATTGTTTTCGCTTAACAAGTTCGATTATACCTTCATTAGCATTAACTTTTATATAATCTCCTGAATTGATTTTTTCAAAAATATCTTTTGGAACATCATAAATCAAAGGCAATTTTATTATCAATGCTCCAAAAACTAAAGGTGGATCAAGCTCTACGTTTACTATAGCTTTTGGCAATGTACCTCTTTTATTCATTAAATATAGCGCTGTTGATGCTCCTACAGATCCTTTACCAGATGGAAATATTAGAATCTTTCCAGTAACTTTTTTTCCTTCAAGCTCATGACCTTTTTCAATAACTACTCCAGTTTCTGGATCCATTCCTCCAGTAAAAGAAATCCTGCTTTTTGAAACTAAAGCTTCTCCTTCAACAAGCCCTTTAACTGCGCTTTTTCCTTTTATTATAATGTTATAATCCATTTTTAAAACCTCCATTTATAGCAGCTTCTATGCATTTTTTAAAATCACAAACTATAGACCCAACTTTCAATACTCCACGAGCATAATGGGCTTGCTTTACTGAGTTTGTTACCATAACTTGAGGTTTAAAGCCTAGCTCTAGCGATACTACAGGACAAGTATCACAAACTATTAAGCCTCCAGCTTTTTCTATTTTTAATGCTATTCCTTGTTTTTCAGCAATTTTTTTAATTTTTCTAGAAGTTGTTATCCAAAGCTTAACTTTTTCATTTATAAGTTTTCCTTCAAGCAAAGTAGATAAAATTTTTAGCTCATTAAGAGTTGCATGTGGACATCCTAAATAAACAAAATCTATGGATTTAACTTGAGTGCTGTTTATTTCCTCATAAACTTTATCGATTTCCTCTTTACCTACATGGATAACATCTTCTGGCTTATCGTTTTGAAAAGCTTTTGAAAGGCTTGAAGCTTCTGGAGTTACTCCTATTATATGGAAAAGTGAAACCCCACCAGTTGTAGCCAAAGTTGATCCTAAAGCTTTTAATTGTTCGATGCTTAAATTTTTTTGAAGGCCTTCAAAAACTGGAACTTTTAAACCAGCTATTTCTCCAACATAGTATCCCAATGCTCCAAAATCGTTAAGCTTTTTAAGCTTTACATCAACTTTAACCAACAATTGTCCTTTCCTGTTATGATTTAAATGATATCCATACTTAGCTACTCTTCCAGTTAAGGCTGAAAATAAAGCACTTTGGCAACATTCTCTATTAGTACGTGCTCCTAATACAGAATTTGCATAAATTATAGCTGACGATTCGCACCAAGCTACACTATCTTTTTTACTTGGGATATTTCCAACTAAATAAGGTGTACATGTCCATGTAGGAGAAATTCCTATGCTTTCATGGTATTTTATCAGCTCTATTTGCTTTTTAGCCAATTCTTCTTTAACATTCATTTTTTTCCATCTTTCTAAATCAATAGAAATCACTTGAGAAGTACTTGGAACTTTTACTTTTAAACCTGAGTTGGCTATATCTTTCATAAACTCTAGTACTGCATCCTTTCCATCTACTGTATAAGCTGTACAGCTACAATGAGCACTTTTAATAGGTATCATTCTTTTAGCATTAAAGATTTCTCCCATCTTAACTAAGGAATTCATAGCCCAAGCTATTGTTTCTCCAAATTCTCCATCAAGCATTCTTTCTTCTTCTTTAGTTAAGTACAATTATGCTCACTAAAGATAAATTATTTTAACCTAGTTTAATTTAAATTAATCGAAATTAAAAGCTAGAGGCTGATCGCTTGGTTAAGTTTGGAGTGGTAGTTACTCCATTTTGGCCAGTAAGCTTTATAGTAGATTATTTATGCTTAGCTGAGCAATATGGATTTGAGTTTGGTTGGGTTTCTGAATCCCCTAGCACTGAAGAGATTTACTCAACTCTATCTTTAGCTGCTACTAAAACAAAAAAGATTAAGCTTGGAACATGTACTACTAATCCTTACTTAAGACATCCTCTTGTTACAGCATCTTCTATAGCAACTTTAGATGAAATTTCAAAAGGAAGAGCTGTTTTAGGAATAGCTGCTGGAGATTATGCTACTTTAAAATCATTAAACATAGTTAGGAAAATGCCTTTAAAAATGATGAAAGAATCAATAGAATTGATTAGAAGAGCTTTAAGTGGAAAAAGATTCGATTTTGATGGAGAGCTCTTAAAAGTATCGAATTTTCAACTAGTTAATCCTCCAAAAAGAATGATACCTATCTATGTAGGTGCAAGAGGGCCATCTATGTCAAAGTTAGCTGGAGAGATAGGTGATGGAGTAATCATAGATGCTTCGCATCCAATTGAAGTTGAGCTATCGCTAAAGAACGTTAAGATTGGGCTAAAAGCTTCAAAAAGAATTAATAAGGACTTTGAAATGGCTACATGTGCTCAAGTTGGAGTTTCTGGAAATGAAGAAGAAGCAAGAAACTCTGCTAGATGGATAGTTGCACTGATTTCAGCTGGATCATCAAAAGAAGTTCAAGCTCGTCATGGAATCAAGCAAGAAGATGTAGAAAAAATCAAGGATGCTTTATTAAAAGAAGATTTTAATAAAGCATATGAGCTTGTAAACGATGAAATGATCGATGTATTTTCAATAACTGGAAACATAGATTTCTGTATAGAAAGATTAGCAAAAATTGTAGAAAAAGGGCTAACCCAAATAATAATATCGAATACTTATATAGATTATAAGAAGGCTGTTAAAGAATTAAAAATTTTAGGAGAAAAAGTTATTCCATTATTCAAAAGCTAGTTTTTTATTAGTTTTTAATTGTAAAATACATAACAAGAAGGTTTAAATGGCATTACAAGCTTCCTTGTATAAGAAGAATATTTAATTAAGCTTGATAGGAAGTGAAAACTTGGCAAAAGTTTTATTATCTATTAAAGTATTTCCATCTGATATAACTATGGATTTAAAAGAATTGAAATCAAAAATAGAAAAAAGCCTTCCTATAGAGGCTTCAATTTATAAATTCGAGGAGGAACCTATAGCTTTTGGATTAGTGGCTTTAGTGGCTCATATACTAATCCCAGAAAAGGAAGGAGCAAATACTGAAAGCATAGAAGAATTTATTAAATCTATAAATGGTGTTAGTGAGGTTCAAGTAATTTCTATAAGAAGGATCTCTGAATAGACTAGCTTAAAAAGTTTTTAACCAATTTATAAAGCACTTTTGTTCCAAAAACTAAATCTTTTATGGATATGCGCTCGTTTATCCCATGAACCATTTTCATGAATTCTCCTAAAGGTATATCGGGCTTTATTGGATGAAAACCATAGCATATTGATCCTAACCTTCTAAAAAACCTTGAATCTGTAACACCAGTCGTCATATAGGGTACTATTGAGCAATTTGGCTCAAACTCCTTCAAAGTTTTTAAAATCGTTTTATAAAACTCTGTGTTTATTGGCGATTCTAAAGCTTCTTCAGCTTCTGGAACATTTATCTCTATTCCTTCTATTCCTTTTAAAACTTTTTTTAACTCTGATATTAAATACTCCCTTTTTTGACTAGGAAGCAATCTACAATCAAAAACACTTTCGCATTCAGAAGGAATTACATTTTCTTTAATTCCTCCATGAACTATTGTAGGAGCTATGGTCATTCTAAGCATAGCTTTTAAAAGCCCTATGGTTTCTTTATCTGTTTTATTGAATCTATTCATAACCATATCAGTGAATAAAGGATTAGTGATTAATTTTGATAATAATATACCTTTAATCCCTTTACCTTTTAGAATTTCATCAATAAAAAGCTTAACAGTTAAAGTAACCATTATTTTTGGCTTATAAGTTCCAAGCCTTTTAATAACTTCAGCCATTTTAATTATAGCATTATCAGCTACGTTTGGTATAGAGCTATGGCCTGGTTTACCTTTTGACTTTATCCTTACAAAAAATGCAACTTTTTCAGCTGTTTGAACTAAGAATGTGCGCCCTTTTTTAGTTTTTAATGAAAAACCTCCTCCCTCATTGATTACGTAATCAGCTTTTATTTTTTCAAGATTGTTTTTAATTAACCATTTTACTCCTTTATGTCCTCCTTTTTCTTCATCAGCTGTAGCAGCAAATATCAAATCTCCTTTAGGCTTAAAATTTTCCCTAGAAAGCATGATCATAACCATGGCTTCACTAGCTACTAAGGATTTACAATCTAAAGCCCCTCTTCCCCAAACAAACCCATCTTTAACTGTTCCAGAAAACGGATCAATGATCCATTCTTTTGGATTAGCTGAAACTACATCCAAATGCGATAAAAGCAATAAACTTGGTTTTTCCCCAGATCCTTTAATTCTAGCTATTAAGTTCCCCCTTCCTTCATCCGCTTCTAAGATTTCTGGACTAAGTCCTTCATTGCTTAATTTTTCAGCCAAAAATTTTGCTGCTTCAAGCTCGTTTCCAGGCGGATTAACTGTATTAAATTTAATTAAATCAGATAAAAGCTTAACTACCTCTTCTTCATCCATCTAAATCATCTAGCTTTAATTTTCAGATTTATGTCTTAGAATTTTCCCATTAAAAACATTTAAAAAATTCCCTTCTTTAACAACGATTTTTCCATTGACTAAAACATAACTAATTCCTTCTGGGTATTGACAAGGACTTAAATAAGTTGCTTTATCCATAATTTTATTGAAATCGAAAACAATTATATCAGCCCATGCTCCCTCTTTAATAACTCCTCTATCATTAAGCCCTAGCTTTTTAGCTGGCATACATGTCATTTTTCGTATAGCTTGAGCTAAACTTAAAACTTTTTTCTGCTTCACATATTTTTTAAAAATTCTTGGATAAGTTCCATAGCTTCTAGGATGAGGTTTACCAGAGCTAAAGAAAGAACCATCTGTTCCAACCATACCTGCTGGATGTTTCATTATATTTATTATGTCTTTTTCATCCATTATAAAAGTAATTATTGTTACAGAGCCTTCTTCTTCAATAAAAAGATCAAAAACAAATTCAAAAGGATCTTTATTCATTTTTTTAGAAATTTCTAAAATATTTTTTCCTTCAAATCTTTTATTTTTATCTGTTTTGCATCTAGTTATCGTTATCCTATCCCAGCCAACGCTTTTTATATAATTCTCTACCCATTCAGGAGACCCTTTTAGGATATAATCTTTAATCTTTTTTCGAGTTTCATGAATTCTTAATCTTTGAATTGCTTTTTCCATCCCGCCATCAAGCACCCATGGAGGAAAAATTGAAGTTAAAGTATTCAAAGCTGCTTCATATGGATATTGATCGAATGTAATGTCTAAGCCTTCAGCCCTTGCTTTTTCTATTAAGGCTAAAGCTTCTTTTGATTTTCCCCAATTTTGCATTCCAGCAACTTTTAAATGCCCAATTTGAACTGGAATTTTCGCTTTTTTTCCAATCGTTATGGCTTCTTGGATAGCTTCAAGCAAACCATCGCTTTCGCTACGTAAATGCGTCTCATATATTCCTCCATGCTTTGCTACAACTTTACTTAACTCTATTAATTCATCTGTTTTAGAAAACATTCCAGGAGGATATGGAAGCCCTGTTGAAATCCCAAAAGCTCCATCGTTCATAGCCCTTTCAACTAAATCTTTCATTTCTTCAATTTCGTTTTTTGTAGGAATTCTATCTTCAAAACCCATAACAGCTATTCTTATGCTTCCATGACCTACTAAAGATGCAACATTTAATGCAACTTTCTTTTTTTCTAAAAATTCAAGAAAATCTTTTAGGCTTGAAAAATCCCAAGGAAATCCTTCTTCTGCTAAAAATGCTGTATAGGTTTTAAGCTCTTTTAATGTTTCAGAAGAAGTAGGAAATGGTGATAGCCCACAATTACCGACCAAAACTGTGGTTACACCTTGCATCAAATGGCTATTAGCTTGAGGATGAACTGGAAGGCTAAAATCCAAATGCGTATGAATATCTATAAACCCAGGAGATACTATTAGCCCTTCAGCTTTTATTATTTCATTACAATTTTTCTTCTCAACGCTTCCTATTTTAACTATTTTTCCATTTTTAATCCCTATATCAGCTTTATACGGAGATTCATTGATTCCATCATAAATAATTCCTCCAGTTATGACAATATCAAACCAATTAGGCATAAACTATCCCTCTGTTTATGCATGCAATGCTCGCATACCTAAATTTCTAAAGCTCTTGCGTTTATTAAACCTTTATAGATGCATTTCTCCTCTATTCAAAAGCATAGCCTAGTTTAACTAATATTATTAAACTAAGCTTGATTAGCTTCACTCATATAGTGCCATAGTTTAAGCATCATATGCTTCTTGCTTAATCTTTGGCCTTTTAGGTTATTTTTGATAAGCTTAATTTTTTAGTCAATCATGGCTCTGTTTAGTTAAGCTTAATTTGGAGTTTCCATTGTTAGTTTTGATAGGCCTTGAATAGCTTATGCTTTACGCAGTATATTTATACTTTTGCTATATAAGCCTTA
>JAVZFM010000033.1:0-12685 GCA_038872815.1 Bathyarchaeia archaeon | reverse complement strand
ATGATGCCTTTAAAGCTGAAGCTCTTTCCCTATTTTTTTATTTCCCCTAAAAGCCTAATGAGGCTTAAAAGCCTCTTAGGCTAGGAGGTTGATAGAAAAAATGAGTATGAGAATTTTTGAAACCGAATTAGAAATAATAATTTCCGTTTCTGGTGAAGTATTGACTATAAAAAAACCAATTGATTAAGGAGATGGGCAAAAATGTTAGGTAAGGCTATTTGTAAAGAATGCGGTGGAACAAAAACTTTGGAAATAAGAAATAAACAAGAAATTTGGAGCAAATGCTTGAGTTGCGGATTTACAGAATGGGAATGGATGTGTGGCGATAATCCAGAATATTTAAAACAACTTGCAGAAACTTACGGTATAATGGAAAACGAAATTAGAAAAGAGCTAAAGCCCAAAATACCGACTGAAATACAAAAGACTATGGTTAAGCAATTATCGGCATTAACCTATGGTTTAAATAGTCAAATGCTATATATGAATGATGGAAGATCGTTAAGACTTCATATAAGAAAAGGGAAGAAGATTGTAAATATCGATGTAATCTATGATGAAGGTGCGGATTTATATAATATAAAAGCATATAGGCTAAAGGATAGAGTTGAGAAATTTGGCGATGAAGAAATAATAATACCGAATATAGATGTGGAAACAATAGCCGAAATTAACGGCGTTATTTGGGAAGAACTTAATGAAATAATTCATCGTATTTTGAAAGAGGGAACTAGAAAATGAAAGCTAGAACATTTTTAAACCTACTTAAACTTGTTAATACTGTTAATTACCTTGATGTTCCAATAGCCGTTGTTGATGAAAACTTAGAGATAAAAACTTTAGATCCAACACATGTAGAATACATACGTTTAACAATTCCTTTTAGTTCATTTGATTCATTTAAAAATGATATGAGTAAAGAGAAACGCTTATTGAATGTTGAATTAATAGTTAAAAACATTAAAAACTGTGGTAAAAACGATGAAGTAAATATTGAAGCGAATGATGAATCTTTTATAATAAAAATAGAAAGCCCTGATAACACAGAAATGCACAGCTTTAAATTTACTGATTTGGAAATCGATGATGAAATACCTGAGCCACGGTTAACTTTCAATTCAATAAACAAAATAGAAACAAAAAAACTTTACGAAGCATTATCAAAAATGAGGGATTACGATAATGTAAAAATTATTTCTTCGAATCGTAAATTAATACTTAAAGCAACTTCAGAAATACGCACAACTGAATTAGTTTTCACGCCTATAACTCAAGAATTGTTAACTGATATTGTAAGCGCCAAATATGATTTAAACAGATTATATAAAGTCATCTCAATACTTAAAAATATAACTGATATAATAGAAGTTTCTTACTCTACAAATAAACCATTAAAACTTTCAGTATTAGATTCTGAATTTTCAATAATCTATTACTTAGCGCCGTTAATTGATGAAAATGAAAATGAAATAGATTATGTTAAAGAGGAATACGGCGACATGATAATAGTAAAACATGCTGATGGAAAAGTGAGAGTTAAACATAAAACCTAAAATCTTTTTTTTTAATTTTTCAGAACTTTTCTAAAATTAAGAACTTTTTTAGAGGTGGTTGAAAATGCAAAAAGAAATATGGGCTAAAACCTTTTCACAAATGGATAATCGAATTATGCATAGAACTTTTAGATTGTGCGCGTGAAAAGTTTTAGTTATTTATGCCAAGCAAATTTAATTTCTTCAGAACTTTTTTATATATTTTTATATTAATTGTATTCCCCTAACAGCCTAATGAGGCTTTTAAAAGCCTCTTAGGCTAGGAGGATTGATTGAAATGAGTGATAAAAATATAAAGAACATAAATGCAGCAGAGGATATTCTTCTTTATCCTAAAACTTTTCACGACACAACTATTTATGTTGATACTCAGCGTGAAGCACATATAAATCATAAACCATCGAAACAAATCCTTGCTGCATTTGTAGTAAAAGAAGAAAGAGAAAAGGAAGAACTTTCTCATGAGCTTCTTGAAGAAGCGAAAAAAGCGATAATTGAAATAACAAAGGAAGATATAAAGAAAGTCATTTCAAAAGAGATTAGTTTTGAAATTTATAAAGGTGATATGGAGATACTTTTAGGAGAGGCTGAAGCCTCGTTTGTTCAAATAAATTCTGCTCTTACGTCTTTTAGTGGAGTAAAGTTCAAAAGGAGAGTTGCATGGGCGCAGGCGTTTGAATGGCAAAAACGTTTAACAGCTAAATATATTCATTTTAAAAAATATACATTTGTTGATGGAGAGGATCATCGACGTGAAACAGCAGACACATATATATACATAAGATTACCTATTGTTTCTGCTGAGTTTCTAAAGCTTTTCAATGACGCTTTTAATCATGTTATTGAAGCAAAGGATGATCTAAAAGAGCAAATAAGGCTTCTTGAAGAGCAAATAAAAATTAAACAAGCTGAATTACAAGAGCTTCAAGACCAATTAACTTCGCTCAAATTGAAAGCCCAACTTGATGAAATGAAGGAAACATTAACAGAGCCCGAAGGTGAAGACGAATGAATACAATTATTGCACATGGAGACTTGGATGGAATCATCTCAGCTGCTTTACTTTTAAAGGCGAAGAGACTAAACGACTATAACGTAATTTTCACTGAACCGTTTTTACTTGACAAAATTAAAGTTCCTGAAAATGATAATATCTTTATTGTTGATATTGCGATTAACAACAAAAACCCCAACATGACGTTGAACTTTATCAATACATATAAAACACAAATAAGCAAATGGTATGACCATCATCAAGGCTGGAAAAACTATAAGCTTTCTGAATCATTTATAATCGATGAAACGAAACAGTCATGCGCATCAATCATTGGGGGAGATCCAGAATTAGTCGAAGCTGCAACAATCGCGGACACGCGGCAGGGAGAACTTTTGGAAAAATTTAAAATACTTGAGGATGCTATAAAGAGCAATCCTCAAGATGACTCAACAAGACATCAAGTTCTTGCTTTTTTGCTTGGCGATGAATCGATGTTTCCTTTGCTAAAACAGAAAGCTGAAAAATACGCGGAAGTTAAACAGACTACAGAGGAAGTAGCAAAAAACTATGTTGTCTCAGGAAACGTGGCTTACGTTGATGCGACCTTTAAAGAAGTTGATATAACAGCTTTACTTTTGGCTGGTGAGAAATTAGCTAAATTTGCTGTTGTAAAACATAACCAAAACGGTGAAGTTGTTTATACTGTTGCAACTCTTTCTAAAGTGAACCTTCTGGAGATCTTCGGTTTAAAATCGGGTGCAAAATTTAGAGTTACTTTGCCTTCTTCTACTGACTTGGAGGAGCTTCTCAAAAAACTTAATGCAGTTTAAACTTCTTTTCATTTTTTTTGGTTTTTGTTTATTTATTATTTTCATTATAATTGTTTTATGATTATTGTTTAACCCCTAAAAGCCCGAAGAGACCTTAAGGTTTCTCGGGCTAGGAGGTTGATTGAAATGAATGAAAAAATAAGTGAAATTAGGAGGCTAGAGAACTTTCTAGCCTCTGGGTTTATAGGAAGAGATGAAGAAGCTAGAGTTGCTATTTTAGCGCTGTTGACAAAGCAACATGCCGTATTTGTTGGGGAAGCAGGAGTTGCGAAATCTGCACTTATTCATCGTTTATCTCAATTGGTCAAAGCTAAATATTTTTACTACTTGCTTTCTAAATACACAGTCCCTGATGAGCTTATAGGCAATATTGATCCTATTGCCTATAGGGAAGGGAAATTCGTTAGGAACATTGAGCGTAAGCTCCCAAGATGTGAGCTCGCATTTATTGATGAAATTTTCAAAGGCTCTTCTGAGACACTAAATACCATCTTGAACATCATGAATGAGAGGAAATTCGTTGATGCCGATGGAACTGTCTATAACTGCAATTTACATTCATTATTCGGCGCTTCAAATGAAGTCCCTGAGGAAAACGAATTACATGCGTTTTACGATAGATTTTTACTCAGACATTTCGTTAAAAGAATTGAAGCTAACAAACTTGAGCAAGCCATAATCCATAATATTAACTATTTAAATAATGACACTCAACTATCTCCAATATGTTCTCTTAACCTTGCTTCTGAAGTTTACAATCAAATTAGCGGCTATATGATTGAAAATGCAAGTGCAATTGCTAAAGTAACTAGCCAATTAGTAATAATAATGCGGCAAAACGGAATTTTTATTTCAGATAGAACCGCATGCAGTAATCAGCATCTGCCACGTCTCATCGCTACTTACGCTTATGTTTACGGAGTAGACTTGAAAAAATCAGCCATCGCTGTTTCGAAATACGTCCTGCCTAGTGAGGATGCACTTGAAGCCTATAAAAAGGCTTTAGATGCACTTATGCCAGTTGAGCTGAGAGAGGCACAAGAAAAATTAGAAAAGGCTAAAGATTATGCAATAGCGGGAGAACTCAGTATGGCTAAAAGAATTGCTTTAGAGGCTATGCAAGTTATTCAAACGGTTTACTCTAAGCCAGAAAAGCTGAAGCTTTACAAAGATGAAATTGAAGAGCTCATTTCAAGCGGCGAGAAGCTAGTGAAAGAAATCACAGAAACAGAAGAGAAATTCAAAAAATTGAAGGGGTAGATGAAAATGAAAGGCTGTTTAATTGAAGACTATGCGAATCCCAGCCTTAAAATGCTGGCTAGGGGAGTTTTGCAGAACTTCTTATTAAACAAAGAGTATCCTTTTCCTGTAATCTTCGATGCTTCTACTATTCATTATAAAAAATGGACGAATATAGTATTTAATCCTAGGGCTAAAAGTTCATGGAAAGCAATCTTGGAACAATACTATAATACTGATGCTTACAAAACACTTAACGATGTTATTAATGGAGATCCGTTACTTTCAAAATACGCTACAGTGCACTTTCTAAATAGTTTACACAAAGAAATTCAATGGAATAAAAATGAAATACCGCAAAAAGAGACTGTTGAAAACGCTAAGAATGCTAATGAAATTGAAAATTTCTTTGAAGCATTGGACAATTCGACTAACCCTATTCAAACAAATAAAATCGTTAATTCTATTGCAAAACAGCTTGAAAACGAAGCTAAAGAAATCGCTAAAGATATTGAGGTGGCTCAAAGCTTCTCTCACATCGGTATTCCTGTTGCAGAATTCTTAGAAAAAGCAGATGAATTTCGAATTAAAGCGCGAAATAGAATAATTATTAATTTATTAAAATTACTTCAGGCTAAAAAACAAGCTCCAAGCCTTAAACAAGCTAAAATGCCTACGTTAATCGGTGGCAGACCCGTAGGCGTTAAAAAACTACAGCGATTCGGCGAGCTTCCGAAACTTTTACCTCTTGAACTTGTTAATGGAGATTTATTGGATTACAAGATTGCTAGCAAAACTGCTAAAGTCAGCGAAAGCTACGGCTCAATTCAAAATTACGTTATTTATCTTGATAAGTCTGGAAGCATGAGCGATGACATAAAATATGTTGTAAGCTCTGTTAAAACTGAAAAAGTTCCAAAGATCAGCTTTGCTTGTGCTGCTGTCTTAGCTTTAGCTAATGCTTTAAAACGGCTAGGCGCTAAAATGACACTTAAGTTTTTTGACGTTGAAGTTCAAAGAGCTATTAAAAACTTTGAAGAAATAATTGATACTTTACTAAAAATAAGGGCTGATAACGGGACGAATATTACAAAGGTGCTTGAGGATGCTATAACTTTCAGAGATGAGAGGATTATCGTGGTTACTGATGGGATAGATGAAGTCGATGAAGAGGTTGTGAAAAAAACACGGCATTTGGATATAACTTTTGTTTTCATTGATACTGATAATGAGCTGCTTTCTAAAAACTTTAAGCATGTTTACGTAAAAGAAGCTAAACCAGATATTCTTTTAAAAATTTAGAGGTGGTTAAAATGTATCATGGTTTAATTTATTGCTCAGAAAAATTATACTCAGGCTTTCTCTTTCATTTCTTCACAAATCAAGAAACATACGATGATTGGCTTTCATTAGCTGATAAACTTATTAAAAAACATTCGGAAGAAGCTGAGTTTCGATATATGGGTTTAGAGTATTTACCTCTTTCACTTAAAGAAGATGCTTACTTTCTACTTAAAAGAGACCGCAATGATATACTATTGCTGGATAAACACGGTGAAATAAATGAGGAAGAAATAATCAGATTTAAATCAAAACGGGCAACCGTGGACATAGACGTCGGTGCTGAGTCAATGAAGAGTTATTTTGGCGATTCATGTCTTTTCTCTTACATTCAACGCTTTTTCGACAAGAAATCGTCTTTACCCCCGCTTGAAGATTATAACTTTTATAGGACACACGCTGGCATGCACATTCGATTAAACTTCTCTAAACCTTTAACATTCGAAGAGAAAATAACGATTCGAAAATTACTTGGTGACGATTATGAAAGAAGGCGCTATGATGAATTATTCAAATATAACGGTTATGAAGCGTTAACTGACTTGCTGTTTAACAAGAAATATTTCATCAATGAAAATCAGTATTTATGGGGAAGAGAAGAAGCGTTATTCATTAAGGCTTTACCATTACCCTATAATCTCCCAGCGTCAGCCTATACAAAATACTCTAAAAACGTCGATGTGGAAAATCGTTATTTAGTCTTGGAGAAATCGATGACACCCATGGAAGCCGTTTTAACTTTCAATAAAATCAAAAATGACCCAGAGTTGATTAGGATTTATCGCGAAAAACAACAATTAGAGGAGTTAAGATATAAAATCATCGACACGTATAGAGAAATAGACAGTAGGCTTGCTGACTTTCTTTATAGCTGTGAATTCAAGTTAATTAACGGAGTTGTTATCATTTCAGTCGGAGAATCTGGTTCATCTTTAGTTGGAAGACTAATCGGTAAACAAGGAAGAAACATTAACGCAATTCAACAAAGAGTAGGAATTCGGATTAGAATTGAGCAACCGAAACTTCCAAAAGAAGTTGAGCAAAGACAAAAACTGAAAGAAATGATTAACATATTAACTTCATGAATTCTTTTTTTTAAATTTTGAGAATTTTTTTCTATTAAGAGGTGATGAAATTGAATAAGAAAATAATTTTATGGTTTAGTAGGCATCCGCCTTTAAAGGCAGAATTAAAAGCCTTAAAGGAACATTTTGGAGATTACCAGCTTATCCCCATTCCTAACGTTAAGGATGCAAATCACGTTGAGAACTTAATAAGCCAATATAACGCTGATGAATGCATAACCGTTTTACCTTTATGGATAATTTATCGCCTTGTAGAAAAAGGAATAAAGCCAATCTACGCTCAAATGCAGCCAATTGAACAAATTGAAAATCCAGATACAGATGTTCAAGATGAAAAAACGGGAAGATGCTACCGCTTCCTCAAATTCCTGAGAATAGTGAATATTAAAATTGAAACAGAAGAACTTAAAAAGGAGGTGTAAATAAAATTTGAAAGTTCTTTATTATGATTTCCCTAGTGAATACCGTAGCGAAATCTCTAACGCCAAAAAAATAAGAAGTTTAAGGGTAATGTTCCTGCTTAAACTTTATACCCTTGGACTTAGTGTTGCTAACAGCACAATTATTATCCCTGATGAAAATCTTAAACTTTTAGAAGAACTTAAAAAAGAGATTGAACAAAAATATGAAGGTTTTGAAAAACCAACTCTAAAACTTTTAGACGCTAATAAACAAGAGAAACAATTAAAACAATTAGCAATAGCTAAATTAAGGTTAAAAGCTGAAAAAACCCTTGAAACCCTAAAAGAAAAGAAATCAATAAAAAACTTATACAGATTTAAACGAATATGGCTTAAAAACATGGAAAACGCAAAAAAACTTCACATACAAATACCTGAATTAAAAAATGTTATTGATGCCATAAACCAAGCCATTAAAGAAACTCAAAAATAACTTTTTTCTCCACCCTTAAAAGGATGGTTGGGCTAAAACCCACCATCCTAAGAGGTAGGAGGTTGAAAGAATGAGTGTTGTTTTAGAAAAATTAGAAGAAAAAATTGAAAAAAGAAAAAGAACTTTCTATGGCTTTAAAGCTAAACTGATAGTTGACTTTCCAGAATTAAGCATTGAATGCGAAGTTCGTTATGAAAAAATAGACGCTAAAGAAATTACTGAAAAACTTCAAATAGTTAATGAAAACGTTAATGGCACTCCTGTAGAAAATAAATATGTAGGTTTATGCCCAAAATGCCATGAAATTACACCAACAAAAAAAGTTTGGTTAGGCTCTGACGGTAAAATCTATAACGAAAGTGAAGTAAAACACTTCCAAATAATTAACGGCGAAAAAATTGAGGTAATGCCATTCGATAGAACAAAAGAATTAAAAATAATTAAGCTTCTACCTTTAAATGAATTAGACAGCTTCGTAATTGAAAGCTCCTATGAAGTTTGGAGTGATAATCCAAGCCTTCTATGGAAATTCGCTGAGTATCTACTAAAAAACGATAAAATGGCTTTAACGAAACACACCTTTGGAAAAACATTCCTTGAAAATTATGCGCTACTCTACCCCTACACTAAAGACGGCAAATTCGTTATCATAATGGCTTTAACAAAAATGAGGAAACAATATAAACACTTAATGCCAATTAACGGCGAAACTAAAGAAATCGTTAAAAAACTAAAACCAATAAGCATACTACCTGAAATCTAAGCGGATCGATGAAAAATGGATAAACTAGATCAAATCTTCAATCAACTTCTTGACATTTTAGATCAAATGACCTTAAGCTTTAATGCAAAAAGAGCTGCTTGCGAATTAAAAAATGCCTACTCCAAGCTTAAGCAATTCCTAGAGGAACAAGAATGAATGGATCTTAAAGCTAATTTCGGAGGCTAAAGCTTTGGAGAAAGGAATAGCTAAAGAAATAGCAATAAAGCTTAGTAATGAAAACTTAGATGATTGGCTCACCATCAACAACCCCCCTTATTTTATTGAGCCTAAATTCGATGGAGAAAGAGCAATTTGCGAAATTGATGAAAAGGTGGCAATAGGAAATAGACACAATAGCCTATACGATGAATTTAACCTACCTAAAGAATTCATAACTGCTTTAAGAATAGCTACACATGGCAGACCCTGCCTATTAGATTGCGAACTAATCTCTGGCGATGGCAAGAACTTTTACACCTTCTTAAGTGATAGAGCAAAATTAAGGAACTTAAAGCTAATGGTTTTCGATATTTTAAGCCTAGATGGAAATGATTTACGTAATAAACCTTTACATGAACGTAAAGAAATCTTAGCAAATACTATTAAGCCTAACAACTATGTAAAGCTGGTAAGAGGAAAAATAAGAAAGGATAGACAAGGCATTATAGCCTTATTTGAAAAAGCCTTAGTTAATGGATATGAAGGCATAGTAGTAAAGCCTTACAATAGCCTCTACAAGCCTTACGCATGGCTAAAGCTTAAACGTAAGAAAACTGTTGATGCCTTAATTTTAGCAATAAGGAAAACTGATGCATGGCTAAAACAAAAAATCCCCACAAGCTTTCTAATAGGCTTAAAAAATAGTAAAGGCGAAATCATTCCTTTTGGTCATGTAGGAAGCGGCTTAAGCCTTGATGAAAAAGCAGCTATAAGCGCCTTAATCCCAAAGTTAATGCTTAAAGAAGATAATGAACATATTTGGCTTAAAGCTTACTTTATAGTTGAAGTGGAATATGAAGAAAAACTTGAAAATAGTTTCAGAGCGCCTAGAGCAATAAGACTTAGAACTGATAAAGATGAGGTGGATGCAATTTATTGCTAAAGGTGAGAACCTTTGAAATTCAAATTCATCAAACTTGATTTTGAAGGAGAACTTGTATGTTTTTGCGAATTATGCAAAGGTAAATACAACCCTTCCGTAAAACATTATAAACTCTTTTCCATTAAGGACGGAAAAGAATATTATCTATCTATCAATGAAAAAGAAAACTTAATCAGCATAGAAGAAAAGATTTAGTTTTAAGAGGTGGAAAAAATATGAATAAAATAATGGTTTATAAAAATAACGTAGGATTTGATTTGGTTGGAGCAGCAGATTACGCAGAAAAGGATGCAATAAATGCACTCCATATGTCTTTTATTCTCGGATATAAATTAGGTGGTAAATATCTTTTCTCATTCTATTATAGTAATTATTGTAAATACGAAAAGGGAGAGAAACTTGGTGAAGTGGAAACAGATATGAAAAACGGGGGAAAGGTCGCATATGAAATTATAAAAATGATTGAAAGTTTATAGAATTAAACAGAAAATCTTAAATTATTGTTTTACAATGTAAAACAGAGATGTGGCACAATTCCAAAACAGAAATTGAAAAAGACGAAATAATGCAGAAAATCCTTAAATTTCTAACTAACAAAAAGAAGGCAACTGCAAGTCAAATGGAAAGAGAACTTAAAATTGGAAGACCTACAATAATTTATAAATGCAACATTTTGCGATTTTTAGGTATTTTAGACCTAACTTATTATGGAAATCGAAAATTTTATTCCTTAAAAGAGAAAAAAGAAGAAGAAATTAGCGATTGGAGTAAGCTTAAATAGGAGGATAATTTAATGGAGGAAGAATGGGAACTTTTAACCCCCCCAATTTTTAATCCAGCCTTTATTAGCTTAGGTTCAGGTGCAGGTAATGAATTAGCCTATATGAAGTTAATGCCTGAAATCCCTGTTATGGTTTTAAACACAAACAAGGATGACGCCCGTTTTGCCTGCTACAAGCTTTTAGAACAAGGTAAACCTAAAGAAACTATTTTCCCAATATTACTTGGCTACGATTGGCTAAAAGGGAAAGGGGCTGGAAGTAATATTGAATTAGGCTTAAAGGCTTTGGAGGAAACTTACCCTAAAAAAATTAAACCCCTTTTAAACACTTTAATAAATAAAAAAGAAGTGAATACAATATTTCTTTTAGCATCCACAGGAGGAGGAACAGGATCTAATGCTCCAGAACTTTTAGCTAGCCTAACTGAAGATTTCCCAAATTTAACAATAATTCCATTTTTAATTACGCCTTTTAGATGTGAAGGCAAAGCCCAATTGGATAGAGCTAAAAATGCAATAAAATGGGTGAATAGACTTGGCTATAGCGCCACCGTTTTAGACAATCAAAAAGCTATGGAACTTTATAAAGCTAAAACAGGAGTGGAAAGCATAGAAGACGCTATGGCTTATATGAATAAATGGATAGCGGAATGGTTCAATTTAATGTTTGAATTGCTAACACAAAGAAGTAACGCAAGGCTTAAATTCGATAGACAAGACGCAGAAATACTATGGGCTAAAAATAAAGAAATAAGCATAGTAGGTTATGCAAACCTTTCGCCTATTTATGAAAACGTAAAGGTGATTGATGAATTAAATTATTTAGCTGACGTCTCACCTAAAAGCGCTAAACTCTCAAAAAGTCAATATGCCAGTCTCATCGCCTTAAAAACTACTAAACCTAAACTTTTAAACCTTTTAACAGAAGGTTTAAAAGCTAAATATGGAGAGGAAAGCAACTTCAAAATCTTTTATGTTGAAGAAAAAAGAATAATAGACACACAAATTTGCGCAATAATCAGCGGCTTCTCTGAAAACCAATTAAGACCAATTCTATAATAAAAAAGAGGTTTAAATAATGAGTGAAGATATAAATACTCTCACATCATTCTTCAAAGAAAACATTAAATTCAATTGGGAAGTTCAAGTTTCAAGAATTAATGGAGTAGGAGGATATGCAATTACTTTCTCCAATATAGATTGCTTAACACCATCCGATTTAGAAGAAATCGAAAGCCTTTTACATATTAAGGCTTTAAAAACATTATTTTATCGATTAGAACCAGCACATAATTACCTACGTTTAACATTTATTGTTTACCAACTACCACATAAAAATTTCATCACGGAAAAATGATAATAGAAATTGAAGTTTCTAATGAAATTGAAGAAATAGCGGAAAAAATTTTTGAAAAGTTACACTTTGACCCCTCTTTTAAAAAAGAAATGAAAGAAATCATAATTGTAGATATTGTAAAAGCAATAATTGATGCAATTGTAAACAGGAAAGACGTTGAAATTTCAAATGCAAAAATAACCCCCTCTTACTCTATGCCATGGGTTTATGTTCTTTTTGAAAATAATGAAAAATGGATAATAAAATTTGAAGAAGAAATCACCTTAAAAGCAATACCTTGAGGTAGGAGGTGGTTTTACGGAAAAAAAATTAAAATTTAGGGTAAACGCCTATTTATGTCCCTTCTGCCGAAACCTTCTAACCAACAATTTTGAATGCTCCAATTGCAAAATTAAAATTGTAAAAAACAACAATACTAATACCCCCTCTAAAATCGAATCAATTCTATTCTTTTTAAGCACTTTAGCTGCCATGAGCGGATTATGGCTTATTTGGGATTGGGCAAATACGCTGCTTCGCTTTATAGATTATGAAAAGTTCAAAAATGGATTCGCCTTCTTCTCACCTTTATTCCTCTATATTTGGCATTATGACCAATGGTCTGCACCTTTTGATTTAGGCGCTTTACTAATTATTCTAGCACTTTCTTCTTTAATTCTTCTATTAGTAAAAAAATAAATGATTTTTGAGGAAAAAAACTTAATGAGTGAGGTTTTAAGATGAGTGAAGAAATTAAATTAAAA